>JAUXBJ010000176.1 GCA_030619425.1 bacterium | reverse complement strand
CGGGTTTCTTACTCGGAGCACGGTAACTATGAGACCCGGACAGATGTCCGGGCCACGCAGTCGCGAATAGAGCGACCGAACTACCACCAAACCTGTCGGCCGTCGGCGGTCGAAAAAGGGCGTTCCTCCCGATCAGAGTCCTCAGCTACCAACCAGTAGAGACACCCCGCGGGCACGTCCTCGAACGCCAGCGGCTCCTCAGTAGCGGTCGCTTTACCCAGTGATTGCCAATCATCCTGCCAGTAGAACAACTCATGTTCGACACCCGGTGTCAGGAACGATTTCTCGATACCATCGGTGGACGCTACCTGCGTACGACGAGTTGTTGAGGTTAAGCGCAAGATGATGGTCGTATCGGCTTTGGGAACGAAGTGATGATAGCCAAACTCGCTTATATTCGCCAAGGGAGGGCCATAGGGAACGACCTCTTCATTCATATACAGAGCAGGAAGGTACAGATGGAGTCCGCCCACCGGACTGAAGGTCGCTCGGTCGCCGTTGATTCTCGCCCAATCAATCGGCTTCCACTCGCCCGAATTGAAGACACAGAGATAAGCAATGTCTATTGAGTCCGGTACCGGCTTGTCGAAAATGGTCTGTACGGAAACGATCGATTTGATAGTACTTCCATAGCTTCCGGTAACATCGACATAACTCTTGCCGCGCAGCCAGCCGGGCAGTTTCTCTTGTTTGTGCTCCTGGAAGACGAGGTTGTCTCTCTGGTGGCTGAAGGTCTTGCGGTACACCTTGGCCGGTCGACTGCTCAGTTTGTACTCGCGGGGATTGGACTCGGCACCCATGAACGGAATCGCAGCTCCGTTCTTGTGCAGGACCGCGTTCCAGGCGTGGTTGTTGCCGGCGTCCGCCCAGGCGGGCGTGTAATCGCTGGTGACCGCCAGCCCGTTGGCCCGCATGGCGTAGATGGTGATGTTGGTCATGTCCTCGCAGCGACCAACACCGGTTTGCAGCATCTCCGATAAACCCAAGTCGGTCGGGTGATAGTAGTAACGGGGATCGAAAGTGAAATACGTCTTGATATCGTCATTGATCAGAGACGCCGCCTCGACCGGATCAGTCCGGTCGGTCATACTGTCGGCCAAGTCAGCATACTTCTCGAAGAAATACTTGCGCCAGGGTTCGAGCGGTTCGCCGCTGCCCCGGTACGGGAGGACATATTGGCTGAATTCGTCAAACGACAGATGTTGCGCCCAGGGTCTTTCCTGCCAGGCGCGAAAGGCGTAATCGATCTGAGTGATGAGGAAATCGGCTGTGATTGATTCTACATCGAACAGCAACTCTTTCTTCCCAAAGTCGAGTTCACCATGTTCCGCTTCCAAAACGGAGAACGAAGTTTTCAGTGAATCATAGGATGGGTAGTCGTTAACATCAAAGGCAACCACATTGTCGGCGGTGTCCTTCAGATCATAGGTTGCGTAACCGTGCCCTTCCATGTTGCCGATTAGGAAGAGCGCCGCCTCGAGCTTGAGAGTGTCGCCCGCGGTGCGATAGTGGGTGATCACCTTCTCCAATTCGGCGCCGTTGTCGCCTGCCGCTTCAATGGCTGACGATACATCAACCGGCAACTTCGGTCCAAGCGAACAGGTCACCACAATGAGACCAACTGCGGCTGCGAGTAGCGAGCCTGTCAATACTGTTTGCTTCATGATAATCCTTGGTTTTGCTGGGGATGTTTGATTCATGTGGGTATACTATTATGTGGGTTGCCCGTCGGCAAGTATTCTGTGACATTCCGGCCGATTTTATCGAGAATTTGGTTGCATATTCGCCGATACCGTGTATATTCAGATCGATCTTTGACCGGCTGTCCATAGAGTTCCATTCTTCGGACACATTCACCGGCGACAATTGAAGAGGTTCCGGTAAAGAGGTTTTGGATTGGGTTCGTGGTAAGGCCACGTAATTCGATCAGCCCACGGTTGACCTCAAGCAAGTTTTTTGGTTGGGTAGTATGCAGAGTACTTTCGTTAAGATTCATGAGTATCTGGAAGCTGTGACCCCGGAGCGTCCCCCTGTCCTTCGTGAGATGGAAGAGTACGCCGCCGAGCATAGTTTCCCGATTGTAGGGCCGTTGGTGGGGAGGTTTCTGTACCAGATGGCGATAACCGTCAAGGCTAAGAGAATATGTGAGTTGGGTTCTGGCTTTGGATACAGCGCCTACTGGTTTTCACTGGCAATGCGTTCCCGCGGTAGAATTCTCATGATCGATTCGGACAAACGAAACAAGCGGCGTGCCTATAACTACTTCCAGAGAGCCGGCTTGGAGAGTCAGTTTGAGTTCAGGGTGGGCGATGCCTTGAGAATTTTGAAAAAAACTGATGGACCGTTTGACATTATCTTCAATGACATCGACAAGGACGGCTACCCCCGGACGATCGATGCGGTGGCAGGCAGGCTGAAGAAGAATGGTCTGTTTATCACAGACAATCTAATCTGGTCCGGCCGGGTGTGCGACAAGAATCCGGACAAAACCACGGAGGCGATAAAGGAGTTCACGCGACGCTTGTATCAGGATAGCCGCTTCTTTACGACTATCCTGCCGATCAGGGACGGAGTGAGCTTAGCGGTCCGTCTGTAGCGGTCGGCGTCAGACAATGGCGCCAATGGTGACGGAAAGATCCTACAAATGTTGAAACAAAATGAACTGTTGAGACGTTCAATAGATGGGTACGTCATAGACTAAAGCCGTCTGAAAGATTTCCGATAATGGTAACAAGGTTCAATCAAACAGACGACTGGTGCACTAGGGGTGTCTGGGTCGAAGGTTGGTCCAGGTCATTTCGACTGTAAGCCTTAGTTGTGCGGACTTGATCACCGTTGGACAACTCGAATCAGCTTGACTAAAGTCAATGGACATCGTAACGGCAGTGTGCAAATAACAATGTCGGAAAAAAGCTAACAAAAAATGTTGACAAATACTATAAGAACGTGTTTGAATTGTACTCCGAGATCATTTGATCTCGATCGGTTCCTTACTCTTGGCAGGAATCCGCTGGCTACCAAGGGGTATTTCGATAACCGAACTTAGTCAGCGTGAACAGGGGTTTCATAACAACGGGTCGACACCGCACGTGTGGTGCGACGAAAAGAAAGATGTGCAGGAGGTAATATGCCTAAGCGAGCAGTTTTCATGAGCTACGAGAATGACGAAGCTTGTGTTGAAGTGAGGAAGTATATAGAAGAGTCCGGGATCATTTTGCAGGTTCGCGATATCTCCAAGCAGCCGTTGACGGAGTGGGAATTGACCAACCTCATCGGGCAGCTTCGGATCGAACATTTCCTCAATGTGTCAGCTCCCAGTTTTGGCAAACACAAGCTGGACCAGTCACTGCCGCCGCGAAACGACCTCATTAAGTTGATGGCCGAGGATCACACATTAATCCGCAAGCCTATCGTCAAAGCGGCTCGCCTTATTACAATTGGGTGTGACAAGAGCAAAATCGCCGAAATGCTCCAGATTAACAGCAACGGCGAAGCAGTGGTCCATGATCCGCCACAGCCGAGGAACCACCGTCACAAAAAGGCTCACGCCGGTCGTTCCTGACGAGTCATCCCCTCCCGCCATGGGATCGCATTTGGGCAGCGGCTGCCGGGTCGGCCAATGCCCTATAGGTTGTTTCGCCGCATCAATTCTCCCGCCATATTCTTTTGCCCGGCTGGTTGAGCTTCATGCCGCCGGGCCACCGTGTTTAGTCAAACGTGGTCCCGTAGCTTCAATATTGCGTTTCCTGTCCCGTTAGCTATATTCGGGACCATGAAGCTGATCGAAACTCAAAGGAATCACCATGACGATAGAACGTGAAGTGCTCCCTACTGATATTCTGATAGTCGGGGCCGGACCGGCTGGTCTGGCTGTGGCCTACAAGCTGGCCGAACTGGTGGCCGCCGATGAAAGCCTTGAGATGCCGGAGATTCTCCTAATGGAGAAAGGTTCGCACGTTGGCGCTCATTCGCTGTCGGGAGCTGTGATGGATCCCCGCGGAATCGCCGAACTCATTCCCGACTTCATCGACAAGGGCGCGCCGCTGGAGTCACCAGTCACCAAGGACGCCATGTACTACCTTGGAGAGGAAGCCACGCTCAAGTTCCCATTCATGCCGTCGGCTGTCAACAACCACGGCAACTACATCGTTTCGCTCAACAAATTCACTGCCTGGTTGGGTGAACAGGTGGAAGCGGCCGGGATCGATATCTTTGCCGGACTGGCCGGGTATGAGTTGATCGTCAACGACGGCACAGTCACCGGCGTGCAGACGGTGGATATGGGTTTGGACAAGGAGGGTAACCAGCGTTCCAACTTCGAGCCAGGTTCGATCATTGAGGCGAAAGTAACCGTTCTATGCGAAGGTGTCCATGGTTCGCTGACCCGGCATGCCTGTGAGAAAATCCCGGAACTGAGCGCCGGAAAATTCCCGCAGGTTTATCTTACCGGCGTCAAAGAGGTGTGGGAAGTTCCTGTGGGACGCATCAAAGCCGGGCAGGTCTATCACACTATCGGCTGGCCTCAGCCTTCGAGCGAGTACGGCGGCGGATGGATCTATGCCATGAGCGACACGATGGTCTCGGTCGGGTACGCGGTCGGGCTCAACTCGCCCGATCCCACCAACGATCCCCACATGAAGTTCCAGCGGTACAAGACGCAGCCATTGGTTCGCAAGATTCTCGATGGTGGCGCCATGCTGCACTACGGCGCCAAGACGATGCCGGATAACGGCTACTTTTCCATGCCAAGGCTGTACCACGACGGGCTGCTGTTGTGTGGTGATTCGGCCGGGATGCTGAACCCGCAGAAACTGAAAGGGATCCACCTGGCCATCAAGTCCGGCATCATGGCGGCCGAGACGATTGTCGAGTGTCTCAAGAAGGACGATTTCTCCGCAAACGCGCTGCGCGGCTATGAAGAACGCTTTGAAAAAAGCTGGGCACGAGAGGAACTTTACAAAACTCGTAACTTCCACGCCGGGTTCAAGGGCGGGCTGTTCTCAGGTTTGTTTCATGGCGCTATGCAGATGGTCACCGGCGGCAGGGGTCTGTTTGAACGTCGCGCCGTCAAGCCTGACCATGAGCATATGTGCAAACTCGACGAATACGGTCGGCAGGCCGGGCGGGAGCCGGAGAAAATATCCGTCAAGTTCGACAACGAGTACACCTTCGACAAATTGACCGATGTCTACAAATCCGGCACCCAGCACGAAGAGGAACAGCCGGCGCATCTGGTGATTACCGACTATGACATTTGCAACAACCAGTGCACCGAGGAATACGGCAACCCCTGTCAGCATTTCTGCCCGGCCCAAGTGTATGAGATGGTAGACGATCCCGAACGCGAGGGGAAGACCAAGCTTCAACTG
>JAUXBJ010000089.1 GCA_030619425.1 bacterium | reverse complement strand
GACAGTGCAGCCAGTCGTACTCTTCGAGCGCCCCGGCCAGCAGGTCCTCGTCGTAGACGTTGTCGTACTTGATCTCGGCGTAGGTCAAGGCGAGCGTCACGGCGTCGTCCCAGGGCTCGTTGGTGGGAGGAGAGTAAACGGCGATAACGGGCGCTTTCTCAAGCTCGACCCGCTCCATATTTTCAACCTCGATCTGACGATAGATATCCGCCACCTGCCCGGACGTTATTCGTTCTGCCGAGACACCCATAAGCAGACACAGGTCACTCAACTCCGTAGCGTCATCGATCAGGAACGAGCCGCCGCGATAGTTGAGCAACCACTCGGCACGGTAGCCCTTGTCCAGGGCGCGGAAACAGACGCCGTACGCTTTGAGATGATCGGTCTGGACGTCATCCATCGGAATCAACAGCGACGCCGCGTGCGACGGTGCCGTCATAGACAGTACCAGTATGAGTACAATTGTTCTAATCATCTTCGTAACCGTGTCACCCTGAGCGGAGCCGAAGGGTGAAACTGGAGCCTACCACTTCATACCTCGACTGCGCTCGGTATGACAAAAGCAGCGCTCGGTATGACTCGAATGAAACCCGGACTGAAGTCCGGGCCACCCGGCGACTCCGTCATTCCCGCGCAGGCGGGAATCCATCTTCCTCTTGTAGGTCAGGATCCTTGTGATCCTGACAGGTGCTGTCACGCGACCCCGCGTGACGGCTCTTGTAGGTCGAAACCAAGCCTGTCCTGAGCGTAGCCGAAGGGTGGTTTCGACACCTTCGCAGGTCAGGTCCCTTGTGGACCTGACAGTTGTATCGGCAGCATCGCAGGGATGCTGCCCTACCCTGTTCTGTCATTCCCGCGAAGGCGGGAATCCATCCGCTTTCTTTCATGGATGCCCCACAGCTTGCTGTGGGTTGTTTGCATCCCGCCACGAATAGTGAGCCACCCACCTCATCCTGAGCGGAGTCGAAGGGTGAAACTCTTACTTGTCTCTTGCAAAGTAACGATTAGTACGCTCTTGGCAACAGTGATTTTACGGGTCAAAGCCCGGTCGGTTCCACGAAGTGCGCAAGCTGCCTTCATGCGTTTTGCGCTTAGCTACTCGTTTGGGACGGGCGACCTTACGGACAGCTCGGTGGTAGTGGGCCGAGATTGAACATGTAATCCACCAGGTAAACCAGATCGGAGATATCAATCAAGGCGGCCGACGATCCATCGATGTTACCTTCCATCACACAGACCGGCGGCGGGCCGTTGGTGAACATGTAATCTACCAGATATACCAGATCCGAGATGTCAGCCGACTGCTGACCGTCATGATTGACGTCCCCTCGCATCAGACAGCAACAAGCGTCACCGATGCCGTCGTTGTTGAGGTCATCCTGTCCGGGGTCGTAGTGGTGCGGACAGATGTCGCAACCGTCGGGGATGCTGTCGTTGTCCAGATCAGCCAGATCGTCATAGCCGGGACAGAGGTCACAGCCGTCCGGTACGCCGTCACCGTCATCGTCGAGCTGATCGTCATGGCCGGGGCAAAGGTCGCAGGCATCGCCGACACCGTCGAAGTCGGAGTCGAGCTGATCGCTGTTGGCAGCCTCGGGGCAGTTGTCACAGACATCACCGAAATCATCACTGTCCTGATCGGCCTGGTCACTGTTGGCTGTGTCGGGACAATTGTCGGTGGGACAACTGTTGGCCGCAAAGCCGGGGTCACCGAATCCGTCGTTGTCCGAGTCGGTGCAGTCGTCGCATGCATCGCCCATTCCATCGCCGTCGCTGTCCTCCTGCAGATCATTGAACACGTTCGGACAGTTGTCGCAGACGTTGCCGAATCCGTCGCCGTCATCGTCCTGCTGGTTGGGGTTGGGTACATCCGGACAGTTGTCGTCGGGACAATCGTTGGCGGCATGACCCGGATTGCCGAAGCCGTCGCCGTCGGTATCGGTGCAGTCGTCGCATGCATCGCCCATTCCATCGCCGTCTGCATCCTCCTGGAACTTGTTTTTCAGCGATAGACAGTTGTCGATGCTGTCGCAGACATTGTCATAGTCTTCGTCATCGCAGTAAAAGGGATCCTTGAAGGCAACGGTGGGATCGCCGAAGAGGGTCAGTTCGTAGTAACACCAGCGCATGCAGGGATCGTTGATACGGTATAGGTTGTCCTCTTTGGAATCCTGGTTGGCCGGGCCGAGTTGGCGTATGTTCTCATCCGGGTTGAACACGGCATCCCAGAATTCGCGCATGAAATGCTGCGACGGACCGTTAGTGGAACCGGCCTCTGTTCCCCAACCCTCGCGCGTATTCATGATGGCGGCAAAGGCGCCTCGCTCCCCTTTGACGGTGGCGTATTCCGCCCAGCAGTCTTCGGGCGGCAGATCAAACCAGCCGGCGCGGCAACCCTGGGAATAGGCAAAGAAGTAACCGTTATTCTCAAGCGAGGCCACCTGGTATTGGGACAGCTTGATGGTCATGTTATAAGCGGCGTGGCCGACGTGACTTATAATGTGGGCGCTGAAGCGGTCAATCTGACTGATCAGTAAGTTGGCCGGCCAGCCCTCAGGGATCCAGTCGAGGTCATACAGTTTTGAGATGGAATATGAGGACGAAGGAATACCGATAGTGCTGTATCCATTGTGATCGCTGCTGTCGATAAGTTCATCCATGTGGGGACCGCCCCAACCCTGCAGTTCACCGAGGTACTCCCCGCACAGCCAGACGCGAGCCAAGGACGGGTTCGCGCTTGTTGCGTAGTGAATCGTCTTGTGCACGAAACGGCGAACGTCGGCGCTGTCGTCGTCGGCCGCTCGGCCGATATACAATTCGGCCGACAAATCGACATCACCGCCGTCGTCACCATCGGTCGGTTCGCCCCAATACTGATCGCCGTCGTAATTGTAGGTGCCGTCGAGACAGGCGAAATAAAGATCCACCGGCATGTTATAGGCAAACCATGGGTCGTTCGATGATTGACCTTCCTGCCATGACTGCACAAATATATCCTTGGCCGGAATGGCGTCGTCGTCACCGCCGATTATAACATACTGGATGCCGTCGGTGAGGTAGCGCTCACGGATGTAGTCACGCACGTCGTCGGGCTCGCTGCTGCCTACGTCGCCGGTAGTGTGTATCTCAGTGGGGACACCAGTGGTGTCATGAAAACTTTTCAATGGTTCAAAGGCGGCGGCCAGCGATGGCGTGGTAAGGATGAGCAGATCATAGCTGCGCGGGTCGCGTTCCGTCGCAGCACCATAAGTTAGCAGAGCATCGGCGTTATCGACTTTAGCTAAAAGCTGGTGCTCATCGGCGGTAGATGCGCGGTAAAAAGGCGAGATTGAGCCGGTCGGCGCGGTGTGGACCGTCACCGTCAGGCGGGAGTAGCTTCGCAGTTCGTTCGAGGCGGGGTGGTATTGGACCGGATGCAGTTCGAGAATGAGAATACGGTAACCACGAAACAATTGTTCGCTGACGATCGCCAGCGGCGACGCCGGGAAAGGAGCGTCCGAGGTGTAGAGGATCGAGTCAAGCATCAGCGGCGGCGCCGTGTAATCGCGAAGGTACAATGGGACGGGCGTGGTCACCGGTGCGACGAGGCGATCGAGAGTCATCAGCGTCGGACGTTCCGGTTCAACAACGATGTTCTCAACAGCGTGGCCGTTCGGAATGAGTATGCGCGCCCCGCGACCGGGCAGCGACGGCTGGCCGATCTGACCGCCGGACGGTGCGCCCTTCATGGTAATACGGCTGAAGGTTCGGCCGTCGACCTCCACCGGCTCGCACTGCGGTGGGGAGAACACAAACGATTGAGTTATCTGGTCGGCCGCTACGGATTGAAAGCTTGACACGAACAGAAGAACAAGACCGACCGTGGTTAACTTGGACATGACACCTCCGCTGTCTTTGCAGTCGTCACGCGGTGAGTCGCAGGGTCGCGGACCGGGCGGCGTGTACGTCTCGGTGAGGAGCCCGGCGCCAGATACAATATAGCAGCTATCTCTAAGGTGTCAAGGGACAAGCTCTTTGTACTAAGTTGCCTCGTCACTACGGACAAGCCGGTGGAGGCGGACCACCGGAGAACATATAGTCAACCAGTTACACCAAATCGGATATGTCGATGGCGTCACCTGGATCCATTCTGGTGCTGTCACGCGACCCCGCATGACGGCTCTTGCAGATACCGTCTTCTAAGTCAAGGTCAATATGTCCGGGTTGAAGGGTCGAAACCAAGCCTGTCCTGAGCGCAGCCGAAGGGTGGTTTCGACACTGTCACCCTGAGCGGAGTCGAAAGGGTGAGTGGCAAGCCACTTTTTCGCGCTGCGCGCCTCTTTTCCGTCATTCCCGCGCAGGCGGGAATCCATCCGGGTTTGCTTGAGCGGCAGATGTCCACATCTGCCCCTTTATACACAAGCCTCGAAGTAACGATTACGATACTGTTGGCAACAGTGATTTTACAGGGAAAGGGGTAGCGCCACACGCGACTTGTAGCTATATTAGGTGCGGCTGTTAATTGAATAGTGGGAACCGAAGAACTAAAGGCGAGGAGGTAGGCAAATGGATATTGAGGGCAAAACCATTTGGCAGCAGGCGTGCGGCGATACTGACAGGAATTATTCGAATGTATGTCTCAAATGGGACGTCATCCTAAACGGACCAGGTTATGCTGATAGGTGGCCCGGGTGCAAGGAACAGCTTCGAAAAGATGGTTGGACGTCTAAGAAGCTTTCTGACTTGGGGCGATTCGCGGATGATATGAAGGACGGAGACATCATTGTTCTGCGTCTGGGTACATCAGACGTGTTAGGTGTGGGCGTCGTGGTCGGTGCATACGATTGGAGTGATATATTCTCGGACGTGGATGGTTGGGATCTTCAGCATTTCCGACGAGTGAAATGGTATTGGAAGGCGCTAGGTCAGGCCCAGAGGTTTGATACTTACACAATGAAGCTCGGCGACACGACACAAAAGTTGAATTCTCAGGTGGTAACTGACTGGCTCAGGGGTTTGAGCATTCCTCAGAGCGAGATTGACCGTGACTTGGTCCAACTACCGCAGGAAAGCTCTAAACCTATCACAATTGATCAGATCTCCGAGTACTTGTTCGACAGAGGCGTGTCCAGCCACTCGATTGAGACCCTTGTCACGGAAATCGACGAGCTAGTACGGATCGCCAAATGGTACAATAAAGATAGAAAGAACAGCCCCTCAGAGTCGGAAACAGTCTCATACCTGGTGGTTCCTCTCCTACGGGCTCTCGGTTGGACACATCAGAAAATGGCCATTGAATGGCATAACGTCGATATCGCACTTTTCAGCAGTTTGCCGAGAAGCCCTGAGACGACTAGTGTAGTGGTCGAGGCGAAGAAGAAGGGGAACTCATGCTTAACGGCTAAGTTGCAGGCAGAATCATACGCCAAAGATAAGACGAACTGTGCCAGACTAATTGTTACGGACGGTCTCAGGTATGGCGTGTACGTACGAAACGGAGCCGAATTCGATTTGCTGGCGTATCTCAACCTCACTGCCATGAGGGACGGCTATCCGATCTACGAGAATTGTAAAGGAGCCAAAGAAGCTCTTCAGGCGATGACGCCCGAATTCAATGGGTAATCCTTGGAGCACATGATGATGATTACACCCCCGCTTTCATCTTGACAACATACATCCCACTACCCTCGCAGCTGTACTCGTGTGCGTGGCAGATGTCCACATCTGCCATCAAACGCACCAATGCACAGTGACGATTAGTGCGCTTTCAGCAAAAGTGACTACCCGGACAGCCTCGACTCCATCTATTGCCCTTTGCAAGAATCACCCGTTGCATTTATCTTGTGAGTAGCGCCGATGAAATGTACTGTAGTATCAGCAAGGAGGTCACCAATGGCTGAGACAGTGAAGATAGTTGAGTATTATTATGCAGTAGTCGGCAACCGACCCGGTGAGGCCCG
This sequence comes from bacterium, assembly GCA_030619425.1. GTDB lineage: Bacteria > Zixibacteria > MSB-5A5 > GN15 > FEB-12 > JAJRTA01. Next base: position 1,023 of record JAUXBJ010000089.1, on the reverse strand, counting down.
GCGGCTGATGGAGCATCTGAGCGAGAAGGGAGTGAACCTGCTAGCCTTCACAGCCTTTCCCATCAGTGATGAGAAGTCGCAGTTGGATTTCTTCCCGGAGAATCCGAACCTGCTTCAGGATGCCGCCCGAGACGCCGGAGTTGAGTTAGTGGGGCCCAGGAAGGCCTTTCTCATTCAGGGTGATGATCGGGTTGGCGCTCTTCACCATCACCATTTGATGCTGGCCAACGCCAATATTAATGTGCATGCCGCCAACGGTGTCGTGAGCGGGTCCGGCAAGTACGGTTACATCCTGTGGGTGGCGCCGGATGATTTGCAGAGGGCTGCGGAAGTGCTGGTGGGGGGAGAGACGGACGGACACTTTGGAACCCTGAGCCCCGGCTCCGTGGACTGGTAAGGCTTACAGATTACCGACGATATTGTCCGACAGCGCCAATCACCCGGCAGAACTCGGTTTCACGCGTGCGAGCGATGCGCTGAAGGCCTGCCGCGCTGGTATGGGCACATCGCAGGTAATACCACCAAGCGTCCGCCCGTAGCTAGAAATCGCTTGACACCGCCGCATGGAGGTCTATCTTCTGACTGAGGCTCTGGATCCTAGTTAGTTCTTGAATAGGGAGATTTGGCTCCATTTCCCGCGGCGGCAACTCTTCCCCTGGGAATACACTTTTAGAACAACACATATTTGAAAAGATAGGCGGGGTCGGCAAATCCCGCCAAGACTCCAAAACGAAAGGGGACGAAAAATGAAGTTGGCCTTTATTTCCGACACACATTTCGGCGATCCCATGTGTACTTTGGTCAACCATCGGGCCATGACTAAGGGCGCCAAGTTTGATCTTTTCGCTCAGGGAGCCGGAAAGGACAACGATTTCCTGGTGCTGATGGGGGACATATTCGATTTCTCCATCAATAGCTATGAGGAAGTCTACAAGCGGGCCAAAGTGTTCTTTGAACTGGTAAAGAAGGAGAACATCGCCAAGAGCATCATCTACGTGCCGGGCAACCATGATTTCGACATGT
>JAUXBJ010000202.1 GCA_030619425.1 bacterium | reverse complement strand
TCTGGACTTTCTGACCCCGGCAGAAGTATTTTGGAAGGAACTGTTGCACTTCAAATGTGAATCCATCTTCCCGTCTGCGCGGGAATGACAACACCGGTGGGCGTCATATGTCCACATGTGCCGCTGCAAGACCGACTTGATCAGGCGGTTTGACCGGACGGCAGATGTGGACATCTGCCCCTCACGTAACAAGATTGTCTGAATGTGATCCTGAGACAGGACGCCAGTCCCCCCGGTAACAGGGCATTGGTTTGACACTATTGGCACAATGTCAACACTGAGCCGCCGGGCTGCTCGGTTCGGGGTGGCGGCGACTCTTTGATTGACACCGTTTGCCTCAAGTTCTATCTTACTCGCCGACTTTATCGGAGATTTGAGTCTGATGTTATTGAAGAGTAAACAGTTCTGGGGAACGCTCATAGCCATCGCTCTGCTTGCCTACTGTGTCAAGGATGTCTCTCTTGAGGAGCTTCGCGCCTTGTCACAGCGAGTAGACTTCTTATACCTGGTCCCTGCCCTCGTCTGCACTTTTCTGTTCATCATCTTCAGAGCCCTTCGGTGGCAGGTGATGGTGTCCCGGCACAAGAGGATAAAGCCGTCTCGAGCTATCGCTCTCTATTCAGCCGGACAGGTTCTGAACATCGTAATGCCCGTCCTGACCGGGCAGGTGGGACGGCTTTTTCTGTTTGCCAGGAAAGAAGGACTCAGAAAGACTTTTGTCTTCTCCACGATTGTTCTTGAAGTTCTTTTTGACGCCCTCAGCCTGGTGATCTTCCTGTTGTTTACATCTCTGGCCTTTGTGGTTCCCGACAGCTACCGCTCGGCCGGAATAGTCATTGCCGTAGTCACGGTGACCATGCTGATTCTGTTTTACATGATGTTGCAGTTCCAGGGATGGCTGGAGGATGTCGGTCGTCGCCGTCTCCGCAGCCGATGGCCAAGCCTGTACGTCGGTGTGCTGAAGTTTATGCGTTCATTCGCCAAGGGAATCGAGACGCTTCGATCCACCCAACACTTTTTCGGTACTTTTGGTTACTCGCTGGTATCGTGGACAGCTCACACATTGGCCATATACTTTATGTTTATGGCGTTCGGGTTTGACTTGCCATTTGCAGCGGCGGCAACGGTCATGATCATCAACACGCTCACCTTGATGATTCCGGTCACTCCGGGAAACGCCGGCACCTTCGAGGTGGCCGTGAGTACGTCATTAAGTGCCTTTGCGGTCGGCCGCAGTGATGCCGTGCTGTTTGCGGTGGCTCTGCATATCCTGGATCTCTTGCCGGTGTTTGCGTTTGGCTTGTCGTTCCTGCACATGGAAAGACTGTCGATCAGGGAGATCAAATTGCAGCATGAGGATGATATGATTCTCGACCGGGTATCCGAGAACGGTACACTGATTGAGAATGAGGAGAAGGTATGATTCGGTCTTTTCTGTACCTGCCTGACTCCGGGGTCAAGATTTACAAGGGCATCGGCGATTTCGACTCCTGGTGCGCCAGGGACGACGCCCTGCTGTGGGTGGATATGTGCAAACCGACCGACGAGGAGTCATTCGTTCTCACCAACGATTTCCAGTTCCATCCGCTGGCCATTGAGGATGTAATCGCCGAGAAACCGCGCACTAAACTCGACGACTACGAGCGCTATCTCTTTCTGGTCTTTCAGGCCGTGGACTATGTTGGTCGGGAGGAGGGTCTCAAACTCAGCGAGGTCGACCTGTTCCTGAGCCGCAATTCGCTCGTAACGGTGCACTACGATGATCACCGCATCTTCGATTACCTTTACAGTCGCGCGGAACGCGATGAGCGACTGATGATGCGCGGGATCGACTTTCTGTTTCACGCTGTAATTGACACCATCGTCGACAACTACAACACCACTCTGGACATTCTTGAGTATGAGATCGATCAGGTAGAGGACGATGTCCTCGGTGAACCGGATGAGGATACTGTCAAATCGATCTTCACCCTGCGAAGGGATATCCTGCAGTTGAAACGTACCGTGCTGCCACAGAAAGAAGTTGTCAGCCAGTTGTCGCGACAACACTACAAGCTGGTCAGCGAAAAGGCGGCCCTGTACTTCTCTGATATCCACGATCACCTGGTCCGGATCAGTGATGTTGCCGACTCCCACCGTGAGACGCTCAACTCCTCATTGGAGGTTTACTACTCATCGGTGTCGACCAAGACCAATCAGATTATCAAGATATTGACCATTTTCACCGTGCTGTTCATTCCGCCGACCTTTCTCGTCGGCCTCTGGGGGATGAATTTCAAGTTCATGCCGGAGCGTGACTGGGAGTACGGCTATCTGTTTTCGCTGGTCTTAATGGCTATCGTGGTTCTGGGGCTGATCTTCTTCTTTCGCAAGAAAAAATGGCTCTAACCTGAGGCCTCCGGAAACATTCTTTAGCCCCCGGCGTAGAAATCTATTGACAGATTAGTCGGTGTCTTTATTTTAGATACTGACCGGTAGGTATGTACAGACGACTGACGAAGACGTGTCACGGAGGTTATCGTAAGAGTGAACAAGATAAGACAAAGCCCCAAGCTGCCGCCGGAAAAACGGCGCGGCCAGTTATTGGCCTCGCCTCGTAAGCTCTTTGTCAAAAAGGGCTTTCGCGCAACGACGACTGAAGAGATCGCCCGCAAAGCCAAGCTGACCAAGGGCGCGCTCTACCATCATTTCAAATCAAAAGAGGACATCTTCCTGGAGTTGGTCAAATCGATCATGGACCGAAACCGCGCCACCCTCGAAGCCGAGCTCACCGGACGCGTCAGCCTGGCCCGGTATTTCGGCATTCTGTTGAGGCTGCACTGCAAGTGCGACGTCAACGAATACGGCGATCTGGTCGATATCTGGACGCAGGCCTGGCGGGTGCCGAGTATCAGACGGTATATCAGAAAGCGTATGCGGTCGACGGTGGAACTGTTCGGCAAACATGTCGATGCAGGTCGCAAGTGTTCTTCGAAGGAAGTTGCCGACCTGGCCATGTTTGTTTTCGCTCTCGTTCACGGACTGTCCGGCTTGCGCATGCTGGCGCCTCGCGAAGTTGATCTGGAGGCACAGATTAAACTGCTTGAGACGCTGTTCAAGCAAACGAATGCAGGCAATGTCCGGAAGGGGAAGAAATGATCTCAGTTTCGATCTACCGACGGCTCTTCTCTTTCCGTCCATGGGGGCTGGCTCTATTGCTCCTGATCGGGGCCGGCACGGCGGCACCTGGTCCGGCAGCATCGCAGGAGGTGCAACTCTCGGTGCAGGATGTGCGACAGCGCGTACTTGAATCCAACCGGCAGTATCTGTCGGCCGGCGAGGAGGTGGTCAAGGCGCATTCTGATATCGTCAAGGCCCGCGCGGGAGCATTTCCGGAAGTCAATCTGCATGGATATTACAATCGCAACTTCTCAATAGCGCCGGTCTTTTTCGAGGCGGATGGCGAGGTTCAGCAGTTGAAATTCGGGTTCGAGAATAACTTCGGAGCTTCGATATCCCTTCGTCAGCCGCTCTGGGAGGGAGGCAAGGTTTTTACGGCCTACTCAATCGCCAAGCAGTACCACCAATACACCCAGGCAGGCGTCGAACAAGTGGCCGCGGCGACCGTGCACGCCGGCGAACTTCTATTTTTCAAAGCCATTTTCGACAAAGCACGCCAGGAAGTATTAGAACAGGCTCTTAAGACGGCCGAGCACAGTCTGGACGTGGTTACCAAGCTGTATTCGCAGGGCATGGTTTCGCGTTTTGAGTTGTTGCGCTCGCAGGTGGAGCGATCCAACATTCTCCCGCAACTCTTAGCGGCTCAATCCGAGGTGCGCCTCTCCGAGAAACGGTTGTTGTCTTACCTGGATATGGAACTCGATCAATCGGTCTCGCTGATAGAGCCGTCGGACGACACTGCTTTGGGTGATTTACCGTCCCTTACGTTTCTTGTCGATACCGCGCTGGCCTCACGTCAGGAGATGCGACAGGCTGATCTGATGGTTGACATGAGGCGCCGGGCTGTCCGGGTTGCTCGGGCCGGGTATTTCCCAAGTCTGGCCGCCGTGTCGCGATATGATTGGCAGTCACAATCGGATGAATTCACCCTCAGTAAGAATACCTCCACTTCCTTTACCGCTGGGATAACCTTGTCCTTTCCGATTTTTGACGGTGGTATAACTCGCAGCGAAGTGGGGCGGATGAAAGCCGAGCATCGGCAGACGCTCCTTAATCAACGGGAGCTTGAGGACCGGATTCGACTCGAAGTAGAGCAGGCCTATGACGAGTTGCTGCAAACGACAAAAACAGTTGAGATTCATAGTGAGACCATTGCCCAGGCGGAGGAGGGGTTGCGGATTGCCGAATTGCGCTACGAAGCCGGCGAAGGCACTTTGCTGGAAGTGCTCTCGGCCCAGACGGCGCTGACCGACGCCCGCACCTCGCTGGCTCAGGCGCGCTTCGCATTGCGCCGGTCTTTGGCCGGTCTCAAGCTGGCGACCACAATCGATATTACGGGGAAATAGTAAGATGCAAAGAATGTCACGAATGTGGATGTTGTTCATAATGGCTGCTGTCATACTGTTAGTATCCTGTGCGAACAACGATGTCGTCGAGCAGCAGGGACCCAAGGCGCTGCGTGTTAAGGCAACCGTTCTTCAACTCTCCAGCCACACAATCACCCGCAGTTTCACGGGGACGCTTGAGGGTGAGAAGCAGGCCGACATCTATGCCAGAATCGCCGAGGCGGTGGAACAGGTGAGGGTCCATGAGGGCACGCACGTTACTGAGGGACAGGTGATACTGCAACTGGACAAGAGTGGTCCGACGTCGAATTATCGCAACGCGGAATCGTTGTACCGCAACGCCGAGAAGAACCATCAGAAGATGGAGTATCTATACAAAGAGGGAGCTATCTCCGAATCCCAGTACGACGCCGCCCGCACCGAGTATGAAGTCACCAGGGCATCATTCGAAGCGGCCGCCCAACTGGTCGAGGTTCGTTCCCCTATCACCGGTGTGGTCACCTCAC
>JAUXBJ010000329.1 GCA_030619425.1 bacterium | reverse complement strand
TCGTCGGAAGCGTATACGAGGTGATCGGCGGAAACAGCCCCCATTGAGGCGGCCAGTTCAGCACCGCCGGTGGAACCCAATTCGTCGACGTGGAACTTCAAACCAAGTCCTGAGTCCCTGGCGGCTTGCTGGATGCGACGTGATTCGTCGACGTCGAACACACCTTTCTCGCAGAAGATGTCGGAGAACTCGGCCAGCCCTTGTGCGGTGACCTGTGGCAGCATTTCGTTGATCACCAGATCGGCATAGGCCTTGCGGTCTTCGCGGTATTCGTCCGGGACTTCGTGGGGGCCCAGAAAAGTCGGGACCAGATCGATGGGGTGCGTATTATTGAGTTCGCGAATAATCTCTAACTGCTTGAGTTCAGACTCAGTCGAGAGACCATAGCCGGATTTGGCCTCGATAGTGGTGATACCGTGAGCCAGCAGCCGGTCGAGCCGGTGCGAGGTCTTTTTTATGAGAACATCGGCGGGCGTGGTGCGCAGGTCACGCACGGAGGCTCGGATGCCGCCACCGGCCGCTGCGATTTCCATGTAGGTCTTGCCCTCGATGCGCATCTCAAATTCTTTTTCGCGCGTCATCGAGAACACCGGGTGAGTGTGCGGATCAATGAAACCGGGCGTGACAACCCGACCGCCGGCATCGATCACCCGACAACCCTCAGCCAACGGCGCGCGGCCTTCGACCTCATCGGAACGACCCACCGCCAGCAGTTCCTCACCGGCCACGGCCACTCCCCCATTCTCAACCAGAGCCAGTTGTTTCATCTGATCACCAACTCGGGGAACGTCCCCGGCCATCGTGATCAACTGACCGATGTTCTTGACGAGTAGTGTTGCTTTTTTCTCCAACGGCATGCCACAAATATATAGTGTGAACGGTTTTGATCAAAATGATTCTTACACAGTGACAGAACCGGCGGGCGGAACCCGTAACTGGGTATTGGCTGGTTTGAAGATTAACCTACTCTACCGCAAGTAAAAACAGCCAAGTTACCCGGGATAGTCTTTGCGAAGGCTGTCAGCCCAATGATCGAAGTATGGGTCGCCTGTCATCCTGGCGAGATCGCGCAGTTGGTCAATATGGACCCGGTGATAGTTGACATCGAAGCGTCGGAAATGCAGGTTGTATAGACTAATCCCTCCTTTTCGCCGAAACAACGGCAGGTAATTCTTGATTGTGCTCAAAGAAGCTTTCAAGATCATCTCTGCTTGCGGGTCAGTTGTAAGCAGAAAGTAATCATATAGCCCGAAGATAGCAAACATGAACCCGTTCAGGGTCATACTGGGTGGCTCGGTAGGATATTCCTCGACCCAGTAGCACCCACAACTATCACGAAAAACCGTCCAGGGGCGGCTGTCGTTGCGAAGCCTGAGGAATGAATTGAAAACCTCATGCGAGAGCTCAAGAAAAGTCGAGTCCTGCGTGACATTAAACATGCGCACAAGGACGCCAAGCAGCTCCCCCTGCGCCATCCCCGAGAACCAGGGCGCAGTCAGAAGAGCATCATCGCGCTGATGAACTTTGTAATCTATGTTGTAGGGAAAGTACATGGCGCTGTCGAAGGTCATCGCTTCCTGAATCAAGCGTGCCACGTACTTGTGGGCGAGTTGCAGAAGCGCAGTATCACCTGTCCGATGGTAGACATCAATCAACGCATACAGTTTGTGAGCCATTGCAACCGGATGGTAATAGGATTTGCCTTCCCATTCGCTCAGCATCACATTGTCGGCATCGCGTACAAAGTCCGTGTCGCGAGCCGCTGCTTCGGAACAGCCGGTGTTCGGGAGGTCGTCGTACTCAAGTTCAACAATGTCGAAGTCATACGAGACGCAGGTATCAAGCGGAGGTATGGGGCCGTAATCGTGGCCTTCGAGGTCAACCCCGGAGCCGCAGCCGGCCGGCAACAGCAGCATTACCAGAGCCACAGACCACAGACAGAGTTGGATGGCAACCGACGCAACAGGGTACTGTGGTCGACTACTCTTGAGCCGACATAGTCCGAGGTCGCTCATATCTCATTCTCCGCTCTCACGCGTTACAAGATAGCAGTACATCGACCCGAGGCGCCCGGTCAGGGCAGGCGCCAGATTCATGAGCGCCGCGTGAGTCTCCTCATCAAGCTCCTCTTGCAGCACCAGGAACTGTGCGCCATTGTCCACACATTCCTGAATCCTGTGGATTTCCTCGTTCGATCGAATGTACCAGCCTTTCCGGTTCATCTGGTAAAGCCTGACCGCGCCTCGGGTGACGTCCTCAACCACCACTTTGCTTGACCGTGGGATTATCACTTCGGTAGCGGTCCGCACTTCATAAAATTCATCTGTTGAGCCAAAGCGAGTGTGAATTCGGGCTACCACTCCCAGCGGAGCAAGTACCATTAACAGAATCACGACATTGCGCCGCCACCGTCCGCTTTCGTACAACCATTGCAGCCCGTATCCGCTTACAATAGCCAAAGGTACCACCATTATCAGCGAGTAGTAGTCATGCTGACGGGAGTACCGCGCCAGTAGTGCCAACAGAACTAAACCCGACAAGACCCAGAAGCCGTAAAAACCAGCCTGGCGACGTTTGACCAGTTGCCAAAGTCCTATTGCAAAAGCGGGCACCATGACCCAGCCGATCCAAAGCTCCGACGGCCATTGCAGGAATATCTTTTTGAAGAAAAGCAGGGTGAAGAGATATTGGCAGAAGTCAAACACGTGGCCGACCCGGCCAGTGAGCCAGCCGGTGGTGAGGATCCATAAGGCCAGGGGTGTGGCCGCCAGCAGTGGATAAACCGTCACGACCAGAGTTTTTCCAGTACGACCCTTTTCTCGCCAGGCGAGCCAAACCAGAGCCGGGTATACAGACAGAGCCAGCGGTTTGATACAGGCCGCCAGCCCCAAAGCAGCCACCGAAAGCATCGCCGGCAGCAAACTGCCACTGGACAGGTAGCGTTGCATCAGGTAGATCGCTGCCAGCATTAACAGGAGCATCAGAATATCGGGCATCATCTTGTAGCTATAGAACGAAAACAGCGGGGACATCGAAAAGGCATAGGCGCCATACGCAGCCACCCGCTCCCCATGGAGTCGTTTGACAATCAGGTACAAGAGCCAAATACAACCACAAGCCGCAATGAGGATCACCAGGTGACCGGCCACATGGCTGGGCCCGATGACATGATAGGCCAGCGACGTCAGATAGCAATATATCGGGAATTCCATATTGGCCCGATCCGATGATGACTCCAACTCCATTGTCCGCGGAGTCAAGAACGGCAGGTTTTCCTGGTAGTAGTTAAGAGAGACTGCTGCCGTGTCCGACTCGCGCCACTGATGATATCCGTTGGGTGGCGCGTTGATATAATAGAGGTGCATAATAACAAACAAGAGCAAGGCCGCGCCCAAGACAAGCCGTGCACCTCTATCCGGCTCTGACGATGCAGTTGTATTCATGATTGGATACTTTGCGGAACAACCGTTGCCTTGGGAAAGCTGCAACCAACGCTGTCAGTCATGGCCGCCGCATCTACTTCTTGAGCATCGGGATCTTGACCTTGTGTTTGCGCGCGAACTTGATCGCATCGGGGTAACCGGCATCGGCGTGGCGGACGATGCCGCTGCCGGGATCGTTGGTCAGGACCCTGTTG
>JAUXBJ010000165.1 GCA_030619425.1 bacterium | reverse complement strand
TGTTCAACGACGGCCCGCCGCCGGTGGCGTGCCCTTAGCTCTTCGTAGGTCAGGAGCCGAGCCTGCCCTGAGCGGAGTCGAAGGGTGCTCCTGACACAGGTAAACCTGTCCTACGCGCTTCGCGCGGCAGCATCGCGGGAACGCTGCCCAGCTTTGTTGATCTTACAAGAATCCGCTTGATAAATCGCCCCTATTGCGTATACTCTCCCGACGCGTGAAATGAAAGCGACGGCTCCGGGAACCACGATCTACCATTCGACGTTGTCGGGTACAAGCTGTCTTGAAAACGGTAAGGAGGAGACAATGAACTTCAAGTCGGTTGATGAAATCTTAACCTTTGCCATCGGCAAGGAACAGGAAGCCGCAGACTTCTACACCGATCTGGCTGAGAAGATGGACAAGAAGCACATGAAGACCATCTTCCTGGATTTCGCCGAGGAAGAAAAACGCCACAAGGCCAAATTAGAGGCTGTTACTGAGGGCAAGGTGCTTCTGAAATCCGAGGAGAAAGTTGTCGACTTGAAGATCGGTGATCACCTGATCGAAGTAGAGTCCAAACCGAACCTGACTTTTCAGGAAGCGCTGATAGTGGCGATCAAGAGCGAAACCAACGCCTACACGCTGTACAAGAGTCTGGCCGTGGCCACCGACGACGCCGGTTTGAAAGAGACTTTTCTCGGTCTTGCTCAGGAAGAGGCCAAGCATAAGCTTCGCTTCGAGGTCGAGTACGACGACTACGTCTACCAGGAGAACTAGCTGATAAATCAGCTTTTGCCCGCTGCGCGGGCTTCTAAGCTACGACAAGCCGCCTTGATACGGGGCGGCTTTTCTTTGGATGCCGGCTGGGTGTAGCCGGTCGAGCCGGCAGCATTCATCCCCTATAGACAATTGACGGGTTTGCTTTCTTGCGGTATCTTGGAACATGGCCATGAACAGCACCGTCATTGTTGAAGGACAGCTCGACGATCATCGTGCCCTCCTGATCGGTATGGCCGCCTGCGCCGCCGTGCTGCTGCTGTTGACTACCGCGTTGTTTTTCACCGGCAGAACGATGTTAGCCATAGCACCGCTGATTGCCGTGGCCGGTCTGCTGGTAGTGTCACACCCTCGGCTGGCTCTGTATCAGTATCTGTTCGTGCTTTTCATCCAATGGGAACTCGTCGAATCGCTCCCTCTCTACGCCACTGATGTCAGCGCGGTTCTGCTAATCGCGGCCGCGCTCCTGGATATTCTGCTCAGCGCGCGACTACCTTCACGTCTGCCTCGGCTCACGCTCAATTTTGCTGCTCTGCTGTTGGCTGTTTTTGTAGCTGCTGCGCTTGGCAGCGATCCCGCCACATCGTTACGCTCTTTGCTGAGGCTGTCGTTTCTGCTGCTCACTTTCCTTTCAGTGTACCGGCTCGTCGGCAAAATAGAGGTGGACCGACTGGTGAGACTTTTTTTCTGGCTGTGTGTTCTGCATGCCGTCATTGTTCTGGCGGGGTTTGTGGCATTGGGTGGGACCCAGCGAAGTTGGGGGTTTTCGCCGACTGTCTTTGATGGCTTGGCCATGATGACACTGCCGGTGGGAATGTGCTTGTATCTGTGGGATCGGTCCGGCAAAGTCGGGTTGTATCTAATCGGTTCAGTGCTCGTAATGGGCGCCTTGATCTCTACCCAGTCGCGCTTCTCGACATTCCTGGGTTTAGCGCTGACGGCGCTGGTGATGGTGCTTTCATGGCGTCGATACAGGAGAATCCTCAAGGGCAAAGTGGTTGTCCCGGCTGACTCGATGGCAACCACACCCGTCCCGCAGGTGAACAGACGTTTGCTTGTCGTGGCCGCGGCCACGCTGGGAGTTTCAATTTCGCTGCTTGCTGCCAAGCCGTTCATCCTTGAGAGCGTCTTTGATCGTTTTTCCACGCTCATCAGTTCACCGGCTGGAGAGACGGTATACTTGCGACTGACGCTCTGGAGTTTTGCCGTGAAGGCGTTTCTGGCCAATCCCCTTACCGGCATCGGGCCCGGTTGTTTTCGCTATGTCCAGGAGATCATCCCCACCTTGCGATTGACCGAGGTAGGTCCCTGGGTGCGCGGTCTTACGGCTCACAACTTGTTTCTTCACTACCTGGCCGAAACCGGTCTGATTGGCGCCACAGCTCTGGCTGCCTTGTTCATCAATCAGTATCGCTATGGCAGGCGCATTTGGAAGTCGACCGACGAACGTACCAACAATGCATGCTCGCTGGCCTTGTACATAATCTCAACTTTGTTTCTCGTGACTACGTTTCTTGAGGCCGGCTGGTTTTGGGGGCAGACAGCGTACGCGTTTGTCTTCTTTGTGGCGCTCATCGTGAGACACTTCCACCGTCACCAATCGGCTTTGCTGTCAGATGGTCCCCGATGACTCCGTGGTGAGCATGAGCCACAAAAAGCTTGACGAATAACTCCACATCCGCTATAATGATAGCGGAGGATGAGGACTGTAATACTCTATGCAGGATGGTCCCTTGCAATGCAATATCATGGCCGATCGAAACCGTCCGACCGCTGTCGCGCAGTGGTCTTGGTGCTGTGTGTCACGGCGCTGATCGCGGCGCCCCTGAGTTCGGCGTTTTCGAACATCGACGCTGTTTACATCAGCCCGAGTTCACCCGACAACACCCACGAAATCATTGTCCGGATATATGGCTGGTATCCTTGTTTCAACACGTATCCGCAGGGCGCCACTGTGCAGCAATGGGGCGACACGATCCACATCACCTCGCACGCCATAACAGACGGTGGCTTCTGCTTGCCGACGATCCGTTATTACTATGACAGCCTGCATTTCGGACCGCTCGCGCCCGGCGACTATACCGTAATCGTATCGGATTCCACGCCGGATTACGAGTACCTGGCCTTGACGGTGTCATCCAACCCCGACTGCTGCCAGGGAAGGTCCGGAAATGTTGACGGCAGCCTGGACGAGGTGTTGGACATTTCCGACATCGTCTTTCTGGTGGACTACATGTTCACCGACGGCCCGACACCACCCTGTCTTGGGGAGGCGGACATCGACGGCAGCGTCAGAGGTGTTATCGACATAAGCGATCTGGTTCATTTGGTTGACTATATGTTTAGTGGAGGTATTGCGCCTGCCAAGTGTCCGTAAGCAAAGAAGGAGAGAGAGGACAATGATGAAAACCGCTATTGTATGCACCGCCGTTCTTCTGCTGATGACCGTTCCATCGATGGCGCAAGGGAATGGGTCGCTAGTCTGGCTGGAAGATGTCGAAGGGCTGGTCAATGGAAAAATCCAAGTCGGATCTGGAGGCGTGACATTCAACCTAAGTCTTCTCAACGGGGACATGGTGAATAAGGTCAAGGGGGTATCCAATGGCTTCGAGATTTCCGGCAGTGATTCGTCGGTCACCTGGGAGGTTTGGGACTACGGGCCGAGGCCGGATATCATATTCTTTCTGCCTCAATTCTCTCTGTTTGTGCCGCCTCAGTTTCACGGCGTCGGGGCCGACACGATTGGGTTTACGGCCACAATGCTCACGGGGCCGGGTATTCCGCCGGGCTACAGTGGTCCGTACTTTTGGATTACAGTGGCGTTGACCGATACGGCGAGCGTCGGAGGTACTTTTTGCCTCGATTCTGCATGGTTTCCACCCAACGGCATCTGGATGTGGGCTTATGGATCGAGTGTAGGCTCCTTCGTACCGACCTGGGATGGTCCGCACTGTTGGCTGATCATCGGCCAATGTTGCCTCGGTCAACGTGGCAACGTCGACTTTGACCCCGGTGACGTAATTGACATCTCCGATCTGGTATACCTGGTTGACTACATGTTCACCGGCGGACCTGTGCCGCCGTGCTGGGAGGAGGCTGACATTGATGGCAGCGGGGGCGACGTTATCGATATTACTGATCTGGTGTACTTAGTGGACTACATGTTTGACGGAGGCCCACCACCGGCGGATTGTCCATAGGCACTCAGGACTGCGGGTGGCCAGGTTCCGGTATCGGGTAGCTGCGGAACGACCTAACCGCCATGCCTACGCCCCGACTTGCGGCACGATACATAGAAACTCGAAATCCTCGTCGTATGGATTCTCAAACTGATGGTCGGCGTTAGCCGGCACGTAGGCATAATCATTAGCCTCGACCGTGTGCTGCACGCCATCGATGGTCAGTCTGCCTTTGCCCTTCACGATGTAATTGACGTGCTCCCAATCGTGGCTGTGCGACGGCGTGTGACCGCCGGCGGCGATACGAAACAGGCGCATCGTGTGGTCCGTCCAGCCTTCGTTGGGACCGATCGTGTTCGCCTTGGTCACATATTTCACATTGTCTGCTGCGACCGGTTCGAGCTTGATACTTTCTTTCTTGACTACGGGCATGGAACCTCCTGGGTTTGAACTATCATACGCAGGGGACCACGCAAAAAGCAAAAAAAAAGAACCCGTCTCCGTAATGGAAACGGGTTCACGAAACGTTGTAGTCAAATCCTATTTCATCCGTGTCATATCTACTTTTTGCGACGGATGGTGCGGCGAGTCTTGCTCTTGCGAGCAACCTTGCGCTTGGAGCTGGCGCGCCAGCTCTTCGAGCGGGTGGTGCGACGCTTGGCAACCTTACGCTTAGCAGGCTTCCACTGCGACCGTGAGGCCGGTTTGCGGAAGGCGCTGGCAGTGCCGCGGTTCCCTCTCCAGATGGAAGGGTTAGCCTTCTTGAGGCTCAGGTCGACCGCTTTGTAGCGGACAGAGTACACTGTGCGACCAAGCTGACGGGCGATCCATGTCGTCTCATAACGGCGATAGAACTTGCGCATGAACGCAACTTCTTCGCGCGACCACTGGCGGGCAACCTTACGGCCCACGGTGCGACGATGACTGACCGTACGTCGCGAGGTGTTGTAACGTTTCCGCATAGCCATACTCTACTCCTTGTTTGAGCTGTTACAGGTAGCGAACATAGACCATGGCTTAGTCTTTGTACGCTGTTTACATAGCTTGTTTTTTTCATCGGTCGCAGTCCAAAATCCTTTAGCCCCAACTGCTTAGATTTTTCCGTCAAGAACGATTAGCACCCCCTCCATCCACGTTCGACCGAGCAACGGAGTCGCCACCAGCCCCAAAACCCACCGAGTAGAACCAGCACTCACCGGAGTTCACAGCAAGGGTGCAGGCGGAGCACCGACTATCATGTAACTACCTGTCAGGCATATTGTTAGTTGCGCCTAATGGATCGCCCGGGCGGTGGGTGGTTGAGGTACAGCCCTTCTCCCGGTCTGGCGTTCTTCTGATGTGCGAAAGAGGAATTGCTATGTTAAGTGGCAGACGAGGGAAGGTTGCCTCATAAAGTCGTTTCGTCGGGTCTTCTCTAAATCGCCGTACTTTGTCAAGTCTTCTATCGTGTTTTTTCCTCGGTTCGGATTCTAAACAAGTTCGGTTACTCTTGGCAACGGTGGATCAAT
>JAUXBJ010000020.1 GCA_030619425.1 bacterium | reverse complement strand
CCTGTATAATCACGGACAAAGCGACCATGACGAACACGCCGCCAACGATCACCAGTAGTAGTTCTTTCTTGAGCAGAATAGCGATTGCACCCAGGGCGCCGCCGAGCGCCAGCGAGCCGGTGTCACCCATGAACACTTCGGCGGGATGCGAATTGAACCAGAGAAAACCCAGCGCCGAGCCGATAGCCGCTCCACAGAACACGGCCAGTTCACCACTGCCGGGCAGGTACTCGATGGCCAGATACTCCGAGAAATCGACGCGGCCGGTGACGTAGGCGATGCCGGCAAAGGCCATGAAGCACAAACCGGACAACCCGATGGCGAGACCGTCCAGGCCGTCGGTAAGATTGACGGCATTGGAGGAGCCTGTTATCACGAGCACGATGAAAGGCGCGTAGAATATCCCGAGTGTGAGGACGTAGTTTTTAAGGAACGGAATCCCGGTCGTGCCGTCGTAGATTTTCTCAGGCGCCAGCCAGAACAGAGCGGCGGCAAAGATAGCACCCAAGAGTAACTGGCCGATCATCTTCTTGCGCGCCACCAGTCCTTTTGGCTGACGTTTGATAGCTTTGAGGTAGTCGTCCATGAACCCGAGCGCGCCCAGCCAGATGGTTACCAGTAGCACCATCTGCGTATAGTAGTTGGTCAGGTCCGCCCAGAGGAGGGTCGGAATGATGATACCGGCCAGAATAATCAGCCCACCCATGGTCGGCGTGCCCGCTTTCTTCCGGTGACGCTCAGGCATCTCTTCGCGAATCGTCTCAGCCACCTGATACTTCCGGAGCAGCCGGATGAAAAACGGTCCGAGAATAAGACAGATGAAGATGGCGGTGACGGTAGCACCGGCCGTGCGGAAGGTTATGTAACGAAAAACATTCAGGCCGGAAACATACTCGCTGAGGGGATACAAGAGGTGGTACAGCATCAGGCGTCACCCTCGCTCTTGGCGACAGCATCGATCACAGCCTCGAGGCCGACACCGCGCGATGCTTTGACATAGACGAGATCGCCATCCCTGAAGTATCGGGACAACTCCGCGGCGCAGGATGCGGCGTCTTCAAAATGACGACACGAACTCTTATCCTTCCCGGCTGCCGACAACTCATCGTCGATCTGACGCGAAAGGGGTCCTACCATTACGGCCAAGTCGAAGTCACAGGTAGCAAGCAGTCGTCCGACCTCACGGTGGTACCGTTCTGCTTCGTGTCCCAACTCGAGCATGTCACCCAGCACAACGATCCGTCGACCGGAGGTCGGCAGAGTGAAGAATATCTGCAAGCCCGCTTTGACCGATTCCGGATTGGCGTTGTAACAATCGGCCACGAATGTCACACCGCCATGTTTGACGACCTGACCACGCATCGGCGCCGTGGCGAGTGGGATACTTTCAGTAGCCACGTCGTCGAAGTTGTATCCGAGTGTTCGGACAATCGCGTACGCCGCCAACAAGTTGCTGACTTGATGTCGACCGGGCAGCGGCAGGTTGAACAGATGACTATCGATTGTCACCGTAGTGCCATCGACGCCCTGCGGGTCCAGCACGTCGACGGTGAAATCAGCGTCGTGATCGAGGGCAAAGGTGATGAAGTCACGGCGTATGGCTCTCGTTTGATCGATCAAAATCGGGTCGTCACCGTTGACGACAATCGGAGCCTCGTCATCGGCAGCGCGTACCAACTCCAGTTTGGCGCGGGCGACCGATTCGATCGAATCGAGGAACTGCAAGTGCGATGGTCCCACGTTGGTGATCGCAACCAGATCGGGGCGAACGATCCGAGCCAGTCTCGGCATCTCCAGTTCGGTTGAAATACCGAGTTCCATCACGGCAACCGTCGTCTTTTGCGGGACGGCAAAGAGAGCGAGAGGCACCCCAAAGAGGTTGTTGAGATTGCCCGGCGATCGGTACACGTCCGCTGTCACAGCGTTCAGGAGATGATAGGTCAGTTCTTTGGTCGTCGTCTTGCCGTTGGAGCCGGTAATAGCAACCATGCGAGCGGTGAGACTATCTCGATAGGCCGCCGCGAGAGTGAGCATCGCTTCATGACTGTTGGGTACGGCGATCACCGGCACCTCGCCGCGAACGTGCTCCAGACCCGGCCAGGCGTACTCTGCGATTATCCCGGAAGCTCCGGCGGCTATAGCGGCATCGATGAAATCATGTCCGTCATTGACCTCGCCGCGGATAGCCACGAACAGTTGCTTCTCCTTTACTGCACGGCTGTCGATAGCCACGCCGGTGAAGCTCTGTTCGACGTTGTCCGTGTTGTACACGGTGCCGCCGGTGACGGCTGCCAGTTTACTGAAACGCAATGTTATCAATTCCCTTTATCACTCACCAGTCCGGTATAGCCAAGTTCGGC
The DNA here is from genome assembly GCA_030619425.1 of bacterium. Lineage (GTDB taxonomy): Bacteria > Zixibacteria > MSB-5A5 > GN15 > FEB-12 > JAJRTA01. The sequence continues at coordinate 8,804 of JAUXBJ010000020.1, read as the reverse complement.
CAACACTCGCTTCGCTTCGTTGGTGTCATCGAACTCGTGTCTGACACCTTTGATGTCCTGATAATTCTCCGCACCCTTGCCGGCCAGCAGGACGACATCGCCGGGTTCAGCCTTCTTCAGAACAGCTTCGATGGCGGCGCTTCTATCGCCGATGATGTCGTATTGATCACCCTCGAGACCGCTCTTGATATCCTCGATGATGGCATCGGGTTCTTCGCTGCGTGGATTGTCTGAAGTCACCACACAATAATCGGACCCGGTCGTAGCCGCCTTGCCCATCAGGGGGCGCTTTCCCTTATCGCGATCACCTCCACAGCCGAATAGCACCAGCAGCTTTCCCTGTGACAGTTCGCGCGCCGTCTCGCACAAGCGTTCGATGGCGTCAGGAGTGTGGGCGTAGTCGACGTAAACAGCGAACGGTTGCCCGCACTCAACGTAGTTGAAACGACCCGGCACCGGCTGAGCCGTCTCCAGTCCGCGGACGACGTTATCGATATCGACGCCGGCGGCCAAACCAGCCGCGACCGCAGCCAGAGCGTTGATAAGATTGAACCGCCCCGGCAGGGGGAAGGCCACCGCGTGAACACCCATCGGCGTTTTGAGATCAAACACGGTCCGAGCACACTCCAGTTCGAAGCTGGTGCCGCAGACATCGGCCGAGGTATCCTCCAGCGAGTAGGTCAGGTAGGACGATGTGATGTCACTGAGGAAGGATCGGAACTCCGGCACATCGATGTTAATGACGGCGTAGCTAAGAGGACTTTCCAGTCGCTTAAGGAGCTGCTTCTTGGTCTGAAGGTAGTCCTCCATAGTCTGATGGAAATCGAGATGATCGCGCGTGATGTTGGTGAAAACGGCCACCCGAAAATCGACGTTGTCCACCCGGTGCAAGGCCAAAGCGTGCGATGACACTTCGACAACAGCGTTGACACAGGAGTTCTTCTTCATCAGATAGAGCAGGCGCTGCAGATCGAGTGACTCCGGCGTCGTGCGCTCGGCGGGGAAGGTCTCTCTGCCGGAATCGTAGACGACAGAAGTCACCAGGCCGACCCTCTTGTTGCGCGCTTCCATTATGCTCTTGATCAGATAACAGACCGTGGTCTTGCCGTTGGTGCCGGTGACGCCACATATCTTGAGTTTGCGTCCCGGGTAGTCGTAAAATTTCGCTGCGAGCTCAGCCAGCGCCTGCCGGGTATCGGCCACCTTCACGTAATTTTCAACGAGGCTGCATTCGTCATGTTCACCCACGACGGTCACCGCGCCCCGCTCAACCGCCTGAGGCACAAACTCGAAACCGTCGCGCTCATAGCCCTTGATAGCGACAAACAAACTGTTCGGTCTCACCTGGCGCGAGTCGTATTCGATACCCTCGATCTCGACGTCGCCGCTACCGGTCAGTTTGGCTTGTGAGTGTCCTGTCAACAGTTCGCTGAGTTTGATGTGAACCTCCCCACTCCTAAGTCGGTTTGCAAGTCAGCCGACATATCTTGTCGCTGCTGATAATCTCGCCGGGCCTGAGGGACTGTTTGACCACACGACCACGGCCCTTGATAGTGAACTCTACTCGCAGAAAATCCAGGTAGGCGGAAACCTCACGAATTGACAGTCCGGTCAGGTCGGCAATGCGAGGCTGGTCGTCGCCGGGTGACGTGACCGATACCAGGATGTCGTCGTTCTTGACGGCCATGCGATCCGCCGCCGGGAATTGCCACACGACGAAACCACTCGTGTCACTGCACCGGAGCGCCAGATCGTGTTCCTCGGCCCGGAGGCGTGCCGCGCCGATATGGCGACCGACCAGATCAGGAACCTCGACAGTGGATTCCAGTTCGTCACTCTTCGCCACCAGTGTCCTCTCAGAGGGGGTGAAGAAATCCGGGTTGAGGCGGGCATATCGCTCGGCGATTCGGCGAAAGGTCGGTCCCGCGGTCCATCCACCGTAATGCACCGGATGTGGTTCGACCAGCAGCACAATGCCCGCGATGAGCGGCTGGTCGCACGGGAAAAAACCGGCGAAACTGCCGATGAATTTATTCTTGAAGTAGCAACGATTTTCATGATCGGGGATTTCAGCGGTGCCGGTTTTGCCGCCGATGCATACTACATCGGATTTCACCGGCGTGGCGGTACCGACTTCGACCACTCCCTTGAGGAATGATCGCAGCGTGTCACAGGTTATTCGGCTGGCCACGCGTCCGATGGGTTCACGATCGCAACGGTCGGCGATATAACCATCCTCATCGACACTGCCGAGAATCAAGTGCTGTCGCAGTAGTTCGCCACCGTTGGCGATAGCTGCGAAACCGGCTGCCATCTGCAGGGCGTTGACAGCCACGGCATGACCCATAGCCAGCGCCGAGATCGTGTAGTCGGACCATCGTTCGGGCGTTACAAGACGACCGCGGGTCTCACCGGGCAGACCGATGCGAAGTTTTTCTCCCATCCCGAATCGGCGCGCCGTTTGGTACAGTTCGTCGCCGCCCAGTTGCACGGCGTACTTGCCCATGCCGATGTTGCTGGAGAGTTCCACCACCTCGCGGAAAGAGAGCCATCCGTGTTTCTTGTCATCGCGAAGGTGGCGGCGACCCAGCTTCCAAACGCCCTCCTCGCAGTAGACCGAATCTTCAAAGTCGATCAAACCGGCATCGAGCAGTCCGGCCGCCGTGAACGCCTTGAAAACGCTTCCCGGCTCGAACTGGTCAGCGATAACACGCAGTTTGGTCGGTTTGTCCGGCGATGATTCGCTGGGATCATAGTGAGCCATGGTCAGGATGTCGCCATTGTTGCAGTCGAGCATCACGACCATCCCGCTCCTGGCGTTATATTCAGAAACTGCCGCCCGCAACTCCTCCTCAGCTATCTCCTGCAAACGCCAGTCGACGGTCAGCACGAGCGAACGGCCCGGCGAAGGTTTTACCAGCGCCTTCTCGTTGACACGGAAAGTGTTGCGCAAACCATCACGGCGAATATCAGCCAGCCCCTTGCGCCCGGCCAGCGTCGAGTCGAATGCGAACTCCAGGCCGGACTGGCCGCTGTTATCAACATCTGTAATACCAAGAATCTGTTTGCCGACCAGTCCGAAGGGGTAAGAACGATGCGCGGAACGGCGCAGGTAGAGACCGCTCGGGGCTGTCTGTTCAATTCGGACGGCAGCGGCATCATCAAGCTGTCGCTTGATCCATCGAAAACGCCGCGACGCAAGTCCGTACTTGCGGGTTGCTGAACCGGCCTTGAGATCGAAAAACTGCTCGAGATATTTCCCTACCACCTTGAGTTCGCCCTTATTGGCCGGGTAGGCATACAACGACGAGACCACGATATTGTCGGCGACTATCTGACCGTTTCGATCATACACTAACCCGCGATCGGCCGGAATGTCAATTGTCCCCTCCGACTGTTTCTTGACAATCTCGCAGTATTGGGAATGTTTGAAAACCTGCAGATGAACCAGACGAGCCGTCGCCACAGCAAAAAACAGGCAGACAATCGCCAGCAGAATTCCAAGACGCAGACGCTGCTGCCCGGTCAGAATCACCGATCCCCCTCCTCGCCGTTCAGGCTGGCCGGTCTCAGTTGACGCAGATCACCGGCGCTGGCGCGATTCTCCGTTACCACCGGCACGTACCGGGTAACGCGTTCGATAGCTCTGAACATCGTAGCCAACTCGTCAGGCTCCGGGGGTTTTTCTTCCCGTCCGATCAGCGTGTAGATCTGATCCGCCGCCACCGGCTGTAACCCAAGCGAATCCATGGCATACTTCTCGATTCGTCCGGCAGCCGTCAGCGTGGCCAGACGGACGTTCAACTTCGAGGTGGCATCGACCAGTTGTTCATTCTCGGCGCGCAGGTGTGAAACCTGTTTGACCGTCTCCAGAACATGCACCCTTTGCCAGACATGGATAACGCTGGCCATGAGGAACACCGTGACCAGCACGGCGATCGGGAAATAGCGATGCGACCTCAGACGATTGATCACAGAGGAGCGGATTTCCACCGTCTCTTTGAACTTGCGCACCGTCTTCCTCATGCGGGCAACCTCTCGGCAACACGAAGTCGGGCCGACCGGGAGCGGGGGTTGGATGCTATCTCTTCGGCGGCAGGCATTACCGGCTTGCGAGTGATGATTTGCATTTGGGGAACCCGGCCACACACGCAGACCGGAAATCGAGGAGGACAGGTGCAGCCTTTGGCGGCCTGCTGAAAGAAGCGCTTGACGATGCGGTCCTCCAGCGAATGGTAGGCAATTACGGCCATGCGACCGCCGGTATTGAGGAAATCCAACGCCATAGGAAGGAGCTTCGAGAGTTGGGCCAACTCCTCATTTACGGCGATACGCAACGCCTGAAAACAGCGGGCAAGAGCTTTGTTGCGATAATTCGGAGGGGCCAGTTGGGAGACGATGGTGGTGAGGTCGGCGCTGGCGGTGAACATTTTCTGTTGTCTTTCCCTGACGATCGCTGCGGCTATCCGGGCCGCCTGCTTCTCCTCACCGAAATCGCGAAAGATGGCGGTGAGGTCCTTCTTACTCAGCGAGTTTAGCAGTTCCGCCGCGGTCGGCCCGCCGGACTCCGGGTCGAACCGCATGTCCAGAGGTCCCTCCAGACTGAATGAAAACCCGCGCTCGGCATCTGCCAGTTGATCCGATGAGAGTCCCAGATCGAGCAGAATACCGTCAAACTTCTTATCCTCGAATTGGCCGACTACGGTTTTCAAGTCGCCGTATGCGGCGTGTACGACATCACGGACTTGCCGGCAGTCACCGAGGTTTCGTCTGGTCCGATCGACCGCCTGAGGATCCCGGTCGAGACCGTACAGTCGGGCCGCCGTGCCCAGCTTCGAAGCCCACGCCTTCATGTGGCCGCCGGCGCCGGCGGTGAGATCGAGATAGGCGCCATCAGGATTAGTCACCAGCATGGCAACTACCTCGGCGACCAGCACCGGCCGGTGACTACTCTCGTTCGCGTCCGGGATCATGGACGGAAAACAGTCGCTCGGCTACTTCCTCGTAACTCCCTGCGAACTGCTCGAGATAGTATTCATACCGTTGCGGATCCCAGATCTCCAGCCACCGATTGACACCAATCACCAACAGTTCTTTGGACAACCGCGCTTCTTTGACCAAGTGCGATGGTACCAGGATACGGCCGCTGCGATCGGGTTTCACGGCGCCGGCGGACGAATAGAACCGCCGACTGAAAAAGCGAAAATCCTTCTGCGTGAAATTGAGGGAAGAAAAGCGACGCTGGACTTCTGCCCACTCAGCCTCAGGGTAGAGACTCAGACAGCCTTCCAACCCCTTCGTCAGAATCAGGGTACCCTTCAGCAGTGGCGTGCCGTCCGGCCCGTTCACCGCTCTCAGTCTGGCCGGCAGGGCGAAACGCCCTTTGCCATCCATCGTCGTTTGGTAGCGACCGACGAAACCAGTCACCGGCTTCCTCCACTTTCTGCCATTTTCCGCTCTAATTATCCTTATTTTACACATTTCCCCCACTGGAAGTCAAGTGAATTCTTCTCCCAAAATAAAAAAACTGATCGCGTTAACTACAGGCTATTCAAAGAGTAAGGAATATCACTTTTCACAAAGACGTTAAGCCGGTGTTGTGAACAAAGCTTTGGACAAAGACCGGTTCGGCTGAAAAGCCAAAAACTCGGGCTAAATCCTTCAAATGTTGGGGGTTCGCCAATATGAAAGGCGACCTTCATCGTCCACCCGATCCTCCTACGTTCCTAATCTATCATCTCGAAGCTACTGAATAACAGCAAATTGCACGTATTCGAAAGATTTTCGGAGGTCGAACTGCGCAGAGGGTCGGTCTCTTGCACTATTTGTGGCAGGTTCAGGATGAAACGAGCGAGCACGAATATGAAACTATACATCGTCTTATTGGCAACCCTGATGATCTTGGCGGGATCAGCCTGGTCCGGCACGGCAACACTGGAATTCGACATCAACGGGTTTGAGTTTGATGCCACTAGCGGAGAGATCAAATACAAGGAATTCGAGGCTACTTCTGTTGGTCTGGCTTTGATCCTTCCGAGCCGGACGTACTATGTTGCGCTTGGCTCCGGTGAATCGGCGGAATCGATAAGCTACCAGGTCACCGGTGCAGAGCCGCTGGGGTATCTGAGTTCAGAAGCTCTGAAACATGACATTCCGACTGGTGAGATCCAGGTCGGTGGCGTGAATCTCGCGAGCACCTTCGCGGAAAGCGAGTTGGGCGGGAAGGCGGTCGAGGTTGCTGACGTCACTCAGATCGATCAGGACCGCTACGCCGGTCTGATGGTTTTTCCGGTGACGGTTGGGACCGAAGGTGCGGCACAATTCAACAAAGCCATCACTATCAGGATGGGCACAGAAATCCTGTTCCCCGACCGGTTGTTGACGGAACTGCCGGACGTTGAGTTCCGATCGCTGGAATCACCATTGGTCACGCTATCCGGTGGCGACGCACCCATCGACTACGTCATCATCACAGCACCGGAGTTGGCCATGCCCCTGCAACGTCTGGCTGTTTACAAAAACAGCACCGGATATCGATCTGAGGTGAGGTTTATCGGTGACGTACTATCGTCGCAGACCGGCCGCGATGACGCTGAGAAGTTGCGCAACTATCTTGTTCAGTTCTACCTCGATGGCGGTCGGTTTGTGTTGATGGCCGGCGACCATACGATCCTTCCGATCCGCTACGCTTATCATCGGGCAGTCGACACGATGCCGAATCTCGGCGTGCAACAGGTGTGCGATCTTTACTTCGCCGATCTGACCGGCGAATGGGATCAGGACAACGACAACGTCTGGGGCGAGCGCACCCACGATCAGGCCGACCTGATCCCGGAGCTTTTGGTCGGGCGGCTGCCGTTTAACAGTGTCGAACAGTTCGACGCCTATGTCGACAAGCTGATCGCCTACGAGACCGAACCGGGAGGCGATGATCGCCGTTATCTGTCGAAAGCATTCTTCTTCTCATCCGACCAGATGCGCGATTACTCCGGGGGCGGTCAGCATGCCCGTATTGCTCTGGCTTACCCCGATCATTTCGACATTGATACCGCCAATGGCGTCGAACTGAATCGCGGCGACGATCCCGACCCACACAATGTAGTTCCCTGCGAACTGGAAGCCGTGTTGGCGGACGGTTATGGCATCGTCAATATCATCGCTCACGGATCCGGAATGCTTTTCGAAGTGCGTACGTCGGTGTACAACCAATTCCCCAAGACTCGGTTCACCACCGACACGACCTCGTCCGCTAACGGCGCCATCGGTCATCTCGCGCCTAACGGACGCACCTCGTTCTATTACTCGCTGGCCTGCGACAATGGCGCTTTTGACTATAACTATCCAGAGGCAACGCCCAATATCGTCGTCACCACATTAGCCCTGGCCGATGCCGGCGCGGTCGGCTTTGTGGCCAATTCACGTTGGGGCTGGGTGGGGTCGAGTCACCTGCTTCAGCGGGCCTTTTTCGATTCCGCCTTCGCCCATCCGGATCGTCCGACCGTGGCGGCCATGTACGACTCAAAGCTGCGCTACCACTACGTGCGCGATGTCGTCTACGGGCAGAACTTCTATGGCGATCCGACGCTGATAATGTACGACGATGTCCCCGGTGAACTGGCCGTCGAGGTCTACGCCGAAAACGGAGCCTGGGATATCGACGTTTCCGCTGCCGGTAAACCGGTGGATAACTGCCTCATCGTTCTCAGCGATACGTTGGGCATAATTGAGCGGGTCAGCACCGACAATCAGGGGCACGTCAGCATCTCAGCCGACTACGAGCCCCTCAATAGCTACACAGTTGCCGCCGTCAAGCCCGGCTTCAGCATTGAACTCACTGCCCTCGTACCGTCGATAGCCGCCGACGTCGATGACCGTGTCGATGACAACCTCCCGCGCGACTATGGGCTGTCCCAGAACTATCCCAACCCTTTCAACCCCCACACCACTATCCGCTTTGATCTGCCCCGCCGCAGTCAGGTGGATTTGTCCGTCTACAACATTCTGGGGCAGCATACCGCTACCCTCAGCGAGGGTGTGCTGCCGTTCGGCGCCTATGAAGTGACATGGGATGGACGCGACAAGCACGGAGCCACCGTAGCCAGCGGCGTCTACTTCTACCGGCTCATCGCCGACGGTTTCACTGAACAGAAAAAGATGGTGCTGGTGCGCTGAGTTTCAGATGGTTGGAGGGCCGCCGGGAAACCGATGCGGGGGAATCGCACCGGTCCGGATGCAGGCAGGGATGTGCGAGATGTTGTGCGACGTCGTTTTTCTCGTTGTTGCCCGGCCTTACTCGTGATATCTTGTCAACTGTTCAGAGGCGACCGGTCCCGGAGGCATCTCAGTCCTCTTGCCGGTCACAGAAATTGCGTCACCGCAAACATGCAGGCAGCCTGTCATGAGACGTTTCATTCCGGGTTTAACCCTGAGTGGTCTATTTTACAGGGAAGCGGTCAAGCCGATCATTCAGGAATTCTTCCCCGAGCTGTCTCATAGTGCCGCTTTGATAGGGAGCGGGTCGGAAGTTCTTGGATTCGACGACGAGACCTCGACCGACCATAATTGGGGACCGAGAGTGATGCTGTTGCTTTCGGAGGATGACCACAACAAGCTTTCTACACAGATTGAGCGAGAGCTCTCCAAAAAGCTGCCGCGAGAGTTTCGAGGCTACCCTACCAGCTTCACTGAACCCGATTCCGATGACAACGGGACACAGTTGCTGGATCCGGTCGCGGACGGACCGATCAGGCATCGCATTGAACTGTTTACGCTGCGTGGCTTCTTCGGTGATTATCTGGGGTTTG
>JAUXBJ010000091.1 GCA_030619425.1 bacterium | reverse complement strand
TGACGACCACCCTCCTCCTTCGTCAATATGTAAACCTCGGCCTTGAACTTCGTGTGTGGCTGCACCGAACCTGGCTTCGCGATAACCATACCGCGCTCCAAATCCGTCTTGTCAACCCCACGAAGCAACAACCCTACATTGTCGCCGGCCTCGGCATAATCCAATATCTTCCGAAACATCTCGACACCGGTCACAACCGTCTTGCGGGTCTCACGAATACCAAGAATCTCTACCGGATCTCCCTGATTGACCTGACCACGCTCCACGCGACCAGTACCTACCGTACCGCGACCGGTGATCGAAAATACATCCTCTACAGGCATCAAAAAGGGCTTGTCCTTGTCGCGCTTCGGCTGGGGAATATAGGTGTCCAAAGCATCCAACAACTCGTGAACAGACTTGAAAGCCGCATCATCCAACGGCTTCGACTCATCCGCACCGGCCGTCATCGCCTCCAGGGCCGATCCACGAATCACAGGAATATCATCACCAGGAAACTTGTAACTGCTCAATAAATCACGAACCTCAAGCTCTACCAAATCCAACAACTCAGGATCATCTACCTGGTCAATCTTGTTCATGTAAACGATGATGTAAGGAACACCAACCTGACGAGCCAACAAAATATGCTCGCGCGTCTGAGGCATGGGACCATCGGCCGCCGACACCACCAGGATAGCTCCGTCCATCTGAGCCGCTCCCGTGATCATGTTCTTCACGTAGTCCGCGTGACCGGGACAATCAACGTGAGCATAGTGACGCTTGTCCGATTCGTACTCGACGTGAGCGGTGGCAATCGTAATCCCACGCTCGCGTTCCTCGGGAGCGTTGTCAATCGAATCAAACGAACGCACCGAGGTACCGGTCTTGCGTGCCAAGACCATCGTCATCGCCGCCGTCAACGTCGTCTTTCCATGATCGACGTGACCAATCGTGCCGACGTTCACATGCGGCTTTGTCCGTTCAAACTTCTCCTTCGCCATAGCCTTCAGCTACCTCCGTTTATCTCACGTGTTCTAACATCTTCTGCGATACTTCCTCGGGTACGGGCATGTACTTCGAAAACATCATCGTAAAGACAGCTCTGCCCTGCGAGATATTCCGCAGAGTGTTGGCGTACCCGAACATTTCAGACAGTGGAACAGTGACAGCGATCACAGTCGCACCGTCGCGCGGCACCATGCCGTTTATCTTGCCGCGCCGCGAGTTAAGGTCACCGACCACCGAACCCATATAAGCTTCGGGAACAACAACCTCTACATCCATTATCGGCTCGAGAAGCACCGGCGCCGCTTTCTTTGCGCCGTTCTGCAGCGCCAGATAGCCGGCGACTCGAAAGGCCGACTCATTGGAATCAACCTCATGCGAATTGCCGTCGAGCAATTCACAGTGAATGCCGGTCAACTGATATCCGGCCAGCACGCCGGAGGTCATGGCTTCCCGGATGCCTTTCTCGATTGCGGGAATATACTCTTTCGCCACGGCTGCGCCAACGATTTTGTTCACGAATTCGAAATGAGTACCATCTTTTGTGGGCTGCAGCCTGATTTTGACCACGCCGTAATGCCCTTTGCCGCCGGACTGCCGGATAAATCGGCCCTCAGACTCCACTTCCCTGGTAATAGCCTCTTTGTAAGCCACGGAAGGCCGCCCAACAGAGGCAGCGACACCAAACTCGCGAATAAGCCGCACGGTCAGCACTTCCAGGTGCAATTCACCCATCCCGCTTATGATAGTCTGACCGGTTTCCTCGTCGTGACGGACCTGAAAGGTTGGGTCCTCGGCCGCCAGCCGCGTCAGAGCATCGTCCAGTTTGTCTTGATCAGCCTGAGTTTTGGGTTCAATGGCTACCGATACGACCGGCTCGGGGAAGGTCATCTTTTCGAGAATCACCGGGTGCTTGACATCGCACAGGGTGTCGCCGGTAGTGGTCTTGCGCATACCTATTACGGCGACGATATCACCGGCCGAGGCAACCTTGATGTCTTCGCGCTTGTTAGAGTGCATCCTAAGCAAGCGAGCAATGCGCTCTTTGTGACCGCGATTGGGGTTGAGCAAATAAGTGCCGGTCTTGACCTGTCCGGAATAAACTCGGATATAGGTTAGTTTGCCGACGTAGGGATCGCTCATAATCTTGAAGGCCAGCGCCGAGGTAGGTTCAGAGGGGTCTGGTTTGCGCAGGACTATTTTGTTGAGTTTGTCAGGATGGTGCCCTTCAATCGGAGGTAGATCCAACGGCGAGGGGAGGAAATCAATCACGGCGTCGAGCAGTTTCTGAATTCCTTTGTTCTTGAATGACGACCCACAGAGCACAGGCACCATATCATTGGCGATGGTAGCTTTTCGCACCGCCCGGAGCACCCGTGCCGGGTCGAGTTCCTGGTCGTGCAGGAACTGTTCCAACAGGCGATCATCGTGCTCCGCCACCGCCTCGAGTAGTTTTTCACGATACTCGTTGGCGGTAGCAAGCATATCGTCGGGGACCTGAAGATCATCGAATCTCGTCCCCTGAGAATCCTCGTGGAAAATGCGGAACTTCATCGCAAGCAGGTCGATAATACCGCTGAACATCTCGCCCTCTCCGGCCGGAATAGCGATTGCCACGCACTGAGTGGCAAAGCAGTCGTTCATGGCCTTGAGGGCAGCAGTGAAGTTCGCCCCGGTCCGGTCCATCTTATTAATGTAGGCTATACGCGGGACACCATACTTGTCGGCCTGTCGCCAAACAGCTTCCGACTGAGGCTCAACACCACCAACGGCACAGAAGAGAGCCACCGCACCATCAAGGACACGAAGCGATCGTTCCACCTCGACGGTGAAGTCGATATGCCCGGGAGTGTCAAGGATGTTGATGGTATGTTCACGCCAGAAACAAGTAGTCGCCGCGGAGGTTATAGTAATCCCGCGCTCCTTTTCCTGCTCCATCCAGTCCATCGTCGCCGCCCCGTCATGGACCTCCCCCATCCGGTGCGTCTTGCCCGTATAGAACAAAATACGCTCGGTGGTGGTAGTCTTGCCGGCGTCGATGTGAGCCATGATACCGATATTTCTAACGTGATTCAAATCCATAATTATCTGACAAAAAAAATCCTGACTGACCGCACTAAGGAGTCGGCGCCTTTGGCGCCGATTGAGCGTTTGCACACTCGGCTATTCGAATCAGCAGGGGGAGAACAACCAGAAGGCAATTTGAGATTCAAACTGTCACAGTCGCACAACAACCTCCTTAACACAAGGAACGTGCATAAATGTCCTCATTTGCTGAGACGTTCTAACCGAACAACTCAATTCTACCATTTGAAATGGGCAAAAGCCTTGTTGGCTTCAGCCATCTTGTGCGTGTCCTCCTTTTTCTTAATCGAGGCGCCTTCGTTATTGGCTGCCGCCATTAATTCCGCCGCCAGCTTCTCCGCCATCGTCTTGCCGCTGCGCGCCGCCGAGTAACTGATCAACCAGCGGATAGCCAGCGCCGTACGCCGGTCAGCCCGGACTTCCACCGGCACCTGATAGGTGGCGCCGCCCACCCGGCGGGACTTTACTTCCAGCACCGGCTTCACATTGTTGAGCGCCTTGTGGAACTGTTCAAGTCCAGGTTGGCCGGTTTTTTTCTCAACAACATCTATAGCCTTGTACAAAATCTGCTCAGCCACCGACCGCTTGCCTCTATGCATCAGACACGAGAGAAACGTCGTAACCAATTTGTCCCCGTACCTAAAGTCAAGAATCGGGGGTCGTTTTTCCGCTTTGATTCGTCTGGACATATCTTTTTACCAGTAAAACCTACGCTTTTGGCCTCTTGGTGCCGTATTTCGACCGACCACGCCTACGATCCGCCACGCCCAGGGTGTCCATGGTGCCACGGATCACATGATACCGAACGCCCGGCAGGTCCTTAATACGACCGCCGCGGATAAGCACGATGGAGTGTTCCTGCAAGTTATGCCCTTCGCCGGGAATATACGCAGTAACTTCCATCTGATTCGTCAACCGCACCCTGGCCACTTTCCGCAGGGCGGAGTTCGGCTTCTTGGGAGTCGATGTATACACACGAGTACACACACCGCGCTTCTGCGGTGATCCCTTGAGAGCCGGTGTCTTGGTTGCCTCAAAGACCCTCTTGCGGCCTTTGCGTATCAATTGGTTGATGGTCGGCAAACTTTCTCCTAACTATTCTTACCTATTCAACCTGCATCAAATATACAGCCTCACAGTTTACTTATATAGGCAAATCATGTCAAGCGTTTTTGTTGAAAATGTCCGCTATACTCGTCGCTTCACCCTCTTCGGTCATCAATACTCCATCCGGTTCGGCTTCCTCAGGCTCCTCCTCCGTCTCGACTTGCAGCGCCTTGTATTTCAGCACGCCGGTCCCAGCCGGAATGAGGTGTCCGATAATGACGTTTTCCTTAAGTCCGACCAGATAGTCCACTTTACCGGCCACAGCCGCCTCGGTCAGCACCTTGGTGGTCTCCTGGAAGGAAGCCGCAGAGATGAAGCTGTCGGTCGACAGCGAGGCGCGCGTAATACCCAGAAGAAGCGGCGAGGAGGTAGCCGGCTCGCCCCCTTCGGCAATCACTCGGGCGTTTTCCTCAGAGTGCTTGATCTTGTCGACCCTCTCGCCCTCGAGGAAGTTGGTATCTCCGACGTATTCGATCTGCACCTTCTGCATCATCTGTCGGACAATCGTCTCGATATGTTTATCGTTTATCTTCACACCCTGCAGGCGGTAAACCTCCTGGATCTCATTAACCAGATAGGCCTGCGCTTCGTAAACACCGAGAATGGCGAGAATATCGTGTGGATCGATTGCGCCCTCGCACAGTCGGTCACCGGCTTCAACTTGGTCGCCGTCGTGCACCATCAGGTGTTTACCGTGCGGGATAAGATAATCCCGCGTCTCATCCTGCTCACCCGCGACTATAATCTGCTGCTGTCCACGAACGATCTTGCCGAATTCAACGACACCCACGATCTCCGAAATTACCGCCGGATCGTGCGGCCGCCGCGCCTCAAATAGCTCGGCTACCCGCGGCAGACCGCCGGTAATGTCACGAGACTTGGCGATAACACGCGGCATCTTGACAATCGTATCACCAGCTTTAATCGTCTGACCATCGGTAATCTGGAGTTGGGCGTCGGTCGGGATACGGTAACTGGCCAGGGTCTTGCCAGCAGGGCTTTCAATCAGTATGGTTGGGAACAGGTTTTTCTCTTTGGTGTCGATGATAATCAACTGAATTAAACCGGTCTGTTCGTCGTGTGCTTCGCGTACAGAGACGTCCTTAATGATATCCTTGAACTTGATCTTACCGGATCGCTCAGAAAGAATAAGGCCGGAGTACGGGTCAGCTTCAAAGATGATGTCACCCTTGTTGAGGTCAGCACCGTCCTGCAACAACAGGTGGGCGCCATACGGAATCCTCAGCCGAGTGCGGACGCGCCCGCGATCATCGATAATATGCGCCTCACCGACGCCGTCGCGACTGACCACCATGGTCGTACCATCCTCGCGATCAACCACCTTAACGTTTTCAAGCTTCAACGCACCCTTGTGCTTGGCCTCAACCTGTGACTGCTCGGCAATGCGTGCGGCGGTACCACCGATATGGAAGGTTCGCAGAGTAAGCTGGGTGCCGGGCTCACCGATAGACTGAGCTGCAATCACACCGACCGCTTCACCGATTTCAACCACCTTCATGGTGGCCAGGTTACGACCGTAACAAGCCGCGCAAACCCCGCGTCTGGATTCGCAGGTCAGAACCGAACGAATCCGAACCATATCGATTCCGGCTTCCTCAATGGCCGCAGCCTCTGCTTCGCGGATCTCCTTGCCGGCATCGAGTATCAACTCATCGGATATGGGATCATAAATATCGTCCAGAGTGACTCGCCCCAGAATACGGTCGGCGAGAGAGACGATGACTTCCTCCCCTTCCTTCAAGGCCGAGACCTCCAGTCCCAGGATAGTGTTGCAGTCCATTTCGCGAATGATGACGTCCTGGGCGACATCGACCAACCGGCGAGTCAGATAGCCGGCATCGGCGGTCTTGAGAGCGGTGTCGGCCAGTCCTTTGCGGGCACCGTGGGTCGAGATAAAGTATTCCTGCACCGAAAGACCTTCGCGGAAGTTGGCAACGATCGGGTTTTCGATAATCTCACCGACGCCGCCGGTTATTTTCTTCTGAGGCTTGGCCATAAGACCGCGCATACCGGCCAACTGACGAATCTGTTCTTTGGAACCGCGAGCACCGGAGTCGGCCATCATGAAGACCGGGTTGAACCCGCCCCTCTGGACGGCCAGATTATCGAACATGGCGTCGGAGATATCACTGGTCACCCGAGTCCAGGTGTCAATGACCTGATTGTAACGCTCTCCGTTGGTGATTACACCGCGTTCATATTTCTTCTGAATCTTGGCTATCTCTTTGTCCGCCGCAGCGATCATTTTTACCTTCGCCTCCGGCACGATCAGGTCATCAATCGACACTGTCACACCGGCCTTCGTAGCATATTCGAATCCGGTTTCCTTCAGTCGGTCGACGAAGTTCACCGTCTCGTTCTGACCGAGCTTCCAGTAGCACCAGTGAACGATATCGGCGAGGTGGCTCCTGTCGGCGACGTCGTTGAAGAACGGCATTGCGTCCGGCAGCACGTTGTTAAAGATCAAACGACCGGGGGTGGTGTTAAGCATCTGCCCGTTACGACGCACACTGATGGAAGCATGCAAATCGACATGACCGGCATCGTACGCCGATAGCGCTTCATCAACAGAGTGAAAGCCCATGCCCTCACCGTTGGCGCCGTCCTTACCCTTGGTCAAATAGTAGCACCCAAGCACCATATCCTGTGACGGCACCGCAACCGGCCGACCGGACGAAGGCAACAATATGTTGTTCGAGGCCAGCATCAAGAGCCGCGCTTCCAGTTGGGCTTC
>JAUXBJ010000391.1 GCA_030619425.1 bacterium | reverse complement strand
GATCTCGGTGAGGCTATCGGTTGCGGCGCGTATTTGGCGGGTTTGGTGCGTCGGTCGGTGGGCGGCTTGCATTTGGAGGACGCCCTGTCTCTGGACCGAATTGACCAGCGACATACCGAAGGTAAGCTTCAGGATTATCTCCTGCCCTGCCATCGGGTATTGGATTTCGCCGCCATAAGGGTCACAGATGATTTTCGCCGGCGCGTACTCGATGGTTGTGACCTCAGCGAGACCGACATCATGCACATTGATGGATCCTTTGAAGCCGGCGATACCGTTTTACTCAAGGACCGTGGCGGGGTCGTGCTGGCGGTTGGCACAGCCGAGGCGCCGTCACACGCTTTCAGTTGCGCCAAGGGGAACTCACTTTTTGAATATGTACGGGTATTGAATTGAGTTTGCAGGTTATCAGAGGATTGGAGAATTACACGGCGCCGACCGATCGTGGCGTCGTGGTGACTATCGGCACTTTCGACGGAGTTCATCTCGGACATCAGGAGATTCTCAAACGTTTGACGGCAGTCGCTGAAGTGAGCCATTACCACCCGGTGCTGATCACTTTCCACCCCCACCCTCGGGTTCTGGTAACGCCGGACGACGCTCCGTTGCTCCTGACAACGCTGGAGGAAAAGGAACGAAGTCTGAGACAGTACTTCCAGGGAACCATGCTGGTTCTTGATTTCAACGCCGATCTGCAGAATCTCAGCGCCCGTGAATTCGTCGAGAAGGTGCTGGTTAACCGCCTCGAATTGAAACGGCTGGTGGTGGGGTACGATCACGCTTTCGGAAAAGACCGTAGCGGTAGTATCGTCGAATTGAAGGAACTTGGGAAAGAGTTCGAGTTTGAGGTTGATGTGGTAGCTCCCGTCAAGGTAGATGGGGACTGTGTGTCTTCGACGCAGATTCGCTGGCTCCTCAGGCGTGGTATGTTGGACCGTGCTCTTGAGTTGCTGGGCCACCCTCTGGCTATTCACGGAATAGTGGAGAAGGGGATCGGACTGGGACGCAAGTTGGGCTATCCGACTGCCAATGTACGCTATGGTCCTCGCAAGCTGTTGCCGACTCAGGGCGTCTACTCCTGTCGCGTCCACGTTGGACATGTGAAGAGGGAGGGGATGCTGTTCATCGGTCGCAATCACTTCAACCCGGAAGCAAGGATAACAGTCGAAGCGAACCTCTTTGACTTTGATGAAGATATTTATGAGCGGGAGCTGTTTATATATCCAACTCACTACATACGGCCTAACCGCAAATTTGACTCGACCGACGCACTGGTCGAGCAGATCAAACAGGACAAGAGAGAAGTATTGAGCATAATTGAAAAGGAGAAGCGAAATGTCAGTGATCAGAGAGCGCAAAGCTCAAATCATCTCTGAGAATCGGTTGCATGAGAAGGATACTGGCTCGCCGGAAGTGCAGATTGCACTTCTCACTGATCGCGTCAGCCATCTGACCGAGCACATGAAGGCACACAAGAAGGACTTCCATACGAGACTGGGACTCTTGAAGCTTGTGGGCAAACGTCGCCGTTTGCTGGACTATCTAAAGCGATCCGATGTTGAAAGCTATCGCCAGGTGATTGCCAACCTCGGACTGCGCCGCTAAGTGGAACTGGGAAATAAAATAGGATTGAGAAACATGCCTCATAAAGTAGAGTTTGAATTGGGTGGTCGCACGATGACTATTGAAAGCGGCTTGCTGGCCAAGCAGGCCAATGGCGCCGTAACAATCAGATACGGCGACTCAATGGTTATCTCCACCGTCTGCGGAAACACTGAACCGAGACTGGGATTTGACTTTTTCCCGCTGACCGTAGAGTATCGCGAAAGGTCGTATGCAGCCGGCAAGATTCCCGGTGGATTTTTCAAACGTGAAGGTCGTCCCTCCGAGAAGGAGATCATCTCGGCCAGAATTATTGATCGGCCGATTCGACCGTTGTTCCCTGACGATTTTCGCGGCGAAACGCAGATCATCAACTTCATCATCTCACATGATCAGGAAAACGACACCGATGTTCTGGCTCTTACCGGCACCGGAGCAGCGCTGGCGATCTCAGACATTCCGACTGCCAAAACAATCGCCGGTGTTCGGGTGGGCCGCCTTGATGGACAGTTGACCATCAACCCGACCATGGGTCAGTATGACGAATGCGATCTGATGATCATATTGGCGGGCTCAGCCGATGCCATCACGATGGTTGAGGGTGGCGGTCGTGAAGTCAGCGAGGATGAGATCGTCGAAGCCATAGCATTCGGTCACGATAACATCAAGATGATCCTTGAGAAGATCGAAGAACTCAAGCAGATGTGCGGTAAGGAAACCTTCGATTACACTGAGGTTAAGATCGATGAAGCCCTGATTGCCAAAGTGAAGGAAATGGTTGGTGACAAGCTTGACGGCTTCAATCGCATTGCCGACAAAGATGAACGTCGTGATGAGAAGAAGAAACTGAGAACGCAGATTATTGAGGCGCTGGCTGAGGAATTTCCGGAGGGTGAAGGGGATATCAAGACTGTTTACCATGATCTCGACTCGGACACCATGCGTCGCATGATCCTCGACGAAGGTGTACGAATCGACGGTCGCGGCCCGGACGACATCCGTGAGATTACTTGTATCACGGGCTTCCTGCCCCGAACTCATGGTTCGGCGGTGTTCACGAGAGGGCAGACGCAGGCGTTGGTAGCTGTTACGCTCGGCACCAAGATGGATGAACAACGATTGGACGAACTGGACGGCGAGTCAACCAAGAGCTATATGCTCCATTACAACTTCCCGCCCTTTTCCACCGGTGAGACCAAGCCGATTCGGGGCACCAACCGTCGTGAGGTCGGCCACGGTGTGCTGGCCGAGCGGGCGCTGTTC
>JAUXBJ010000353.1 GCA_030619425.1 bacterium | reverse complement strand
ATGGGAATCAAAAACGAAGGAGCAGTGGCCGGGATTCTGTGGGACATCTACGACAGCATCCATGACGACTGGAGTACTGTCGCAGACTTCTTCAACCCGTACGATTTCACCGACAGTCAAAACGATGGCCGTGCTGACTCACTATCCGATGGGCCTGAATACATACTCGTTGCCTTACTGGATTGTCAGCCGGACGACATCATCGAGTTCTGGGATGGCTGGTTCACAGACCCGCCGCTAGGCTTCGAACTGGAGATGACCAACATCTTCTACGAACATGGCGACTCCACACGGCCGTGTTGTATCGGTATCAGGGGTAACGTTGACGGCGATCCGAATGACGAAATCGACATCGCCGACCTCCTCTATCTTATCGATTACATGTTTACGGGTGGGCCGGAGCCGCCGTGCTGGGCGGAGGCCAATGGCGACGCATTGGGCGATGATAACGCCAGTGGCATTGATATCTCCGATGTGGTCTATATCGTAGACTACATGTTTTGCAACGGACAGGAACCGCCATCGTGTCCATGACTCACTTAAGCTAATGACCTGACCCTTGGGGCTTGTGGGGCTCCTTCAAAGACAGGTAAACCTGTTCTTCGCGCTTCGCGCGCAAACAACATGTCGTGACGATCTTGATTCGTTGGCAAACTGGGCGTATGAGATTGCCGCGGTCTCGCGAAACGCATGACCTCGCAATGACGGCTTCTGGGGGTTTATCAACAAACCCGAACGTCCGGGCCACCCGTCGCCCACAAAGTACCGATAGCTTCACGCTTCTGCCGATAACCGCAGTTTACCATTGACGAACCGGTTTTTCGCATTAACTTGGCGTGAAATGTACCGGCTGAAGAGAAAAACATAGAGACAGGACACATGCAAGACCATACCAACATCGGCATTGTATCCCCGGGTGTAAATGTCGCCGTCATCAAAGAAGACTACGACGGCTGGAAATTTCTGATTCTGAAACGGGCCGAGGAGTCCTACGGTGGCTACTGGGGTTTTATGACCGGCAGTAAGAGCGGCCAGGAAACCGTGGCCCAAGTAGTGGTGCGTGAACTAAAGGAAGAGACCGGGCTTGCCCCTAAGCGGATGTTTGCGACCGAGTATCTGGTTCAGTTCTATGAGCCGGAGGTCGACAAAATCTGGATTCTGCCGCTGATCGTGGCCGTGGTGGCCCCGGAATCTGAGGTTGTGCTCTCTGAGGAAAACTCCGAGTTCCGATGGCTTGAAGCGCCGAAGGCCAAACATTTGGTCAGTTGGAAAAACCTGGTGGTGGCCCTCGACAATATCAGTGAGGAACTGTCGATCTATCCGGCTCGCAATTGGGTCGAGATTACGGCTTGACCGCTGTGTGGAACCGGTTACCGTTTCATCTGTTGTAACGGATGAGTTCCGCTTTGCGGGCAGCACAAACCGCTTGCGCCTCCGGCAGAGTTGACTATATTTGGTCGCGCTGGACGTTTTCTCGATATGGTCTGGAGAGATATGCTGATTACAATTTGCAAATCGAAAATCCATCGTGCCACCATCACCGACGCTAATTTGGAGTACGTCGGCAGTATCACTATCGATGCCGACCTGATCCGTCGCGCTGATCTGGTACCGTTCGAGAAAGTCCAGGTCGCCAATATCTCCAACGGTGAGCGGTTCGAGACTTATGTCATTGAGGGGGAAGCCGGCAGCGGCATCATCGGTCTCAACGGCGCCGCGGCACGCAAGGGGAGTATCGGCGATTTGATCATCATTATCGCTTACGGCCATATCGGGAAAGAGATGGGCAAAGGCTTCAAGCCGGCCATCGTTCATGTCGACAAAGACAACAGACCGTTGGCTTAGTCGACGATCACAACCGCCTGTCAACCACAGGGATGAAGCAAAACCCAGGGATCAAAGGAAGGCGCATGGCCACAGGAAGATCGGCAATTGTGCTTGCCGCCGGCAAGGGCAAGCGGATGAAATCGGATTTGCCGAAAGTTCTGCATCAGATCAATGGCCGCGCCATGATCTGCCTGGTCATGGACACACTGGAATCACTGGGGTTTGATCGGATCATCGTGGTGATCGGCCATCGTGGGGAGATGGTGCAGCGTGAACTGGTCGATCGGAATGTCGCTTTCGTTTGGCAGCGTGAGCAGCTCGGCACCGGTCACGCCGTCATGATGGCCAAAGAGATGCTGGCTGATTTCGATGGCATCACTTTGGTGGCGCTGGGCGATATGCCGTTCGTGTCGGTCGACTCTTTTCGCCGTCTGCTCGAAACACATGAACGCGCCGGCGCCGCGGCTACCTGTCTCTCGGCCATCTTGCCCGATCCGACCGAGTACGGCCGGATTGTTCGAGTGCCGGACAGCGACCTGCTCCGGGAGATTATCGAACACCGGGATGCTACCGCTGATGTTCTCAAGATCAAGGAAATCAACACCGGCGCGTTTTGTTTCGACAACCGGGAGTTGTTTGCTGCCCTCGACAAAGTGGGCACTCAAAATACGCAAAAGGAGTACTACCTCACCGATACGATCAAGATTATGCACGATCGAGGCTTGAAAGTAGCGGTAGTGACTACCAGCGACCCGGACGAAGGTCTGGGTGTCAATTCGATCAATCAGCTTGAAGAGTTGACCCGCAAGTTTGCAGGAAAATGTTGAATTAGACTGGATTGATTGAGCCGAAAGACGCCGGTCTGCGTTATAATGAGTAGAGTGCGTAAATCGACTGCTCCGGGATTGGTCGAGATTTTTTGGTTGACGTCGAGCTAATACTAAGATAGATTCAAGGATTAGGATGATGAACAGTCGCTTAAGTAAACTACTGTTGGCGGTCTTTCTGATCGCTGTCGCCGGATGTGTATCGGCCCAGATGGCGGATCGCGCCCAATTGGACAACCTGTCCAGAACCAGTTCGCTGTCGGTCAAACCCGCTGCCAATCCGTTTTCACTGCTGGATATGTCCAGGATCAGTTGGTCCCACAGCTATTCGGTAAGCTTTTTCTCAGGTGGCGCTATGTCCGGGTCGGTCGGTCTTTTGAACTCGACCATGCTCTATGAATTCTCGCCGAAGCTAAGCCTGAGTGTAAACCTGGGCGTGGCCCATTCGGCTGGGCAGTGGGGGCAGGGTAGGGAGGCCACGGTCTTACCCGGTTTCACACTGGATTATCATCCGTCTGAGAAGTTTCGGTTGACCTTTATGGTCCAAAGATATGACGCAGTTTTGAACCCTCTTATAAGCAGGAGCAACTCTTGGTATAATCCGGCAGGTCTGCGTTAAGTTCCAAAGCTCTGACCGACCTGTAGATCGTCTCCCCTCGAACCCAAAACTCCAATGCACAAATCACTGAGGCCCAAAAAAGCCGACCGCTCATCTCCTATTTCCTGGCGGCAACGCTTGCAGCGCTCCCGAGTTCTGGAGTTGCTGAT
>JAUXBJ010000334.1 GCA_030619425.1 bacterium | reverse complement strand
CCATCGCGAATTTCCCTGAGGCGTCCCGGGCGGTAATGAAAGGACCGTACGATATCTCTTTGGTAGAAGGTTCTATTACCACGCCGCACGATGAAGAGCGGATCCATAAAATTCGCAGGATATCGAAGTGTCTGGTGACGATAGGCGCCTGCGCCACCGCCGGAGGGATTCAGGCGCTACGCAATTTCGCCGACGTGAACGATTTCGTTTCCATCGTGTACGCCAATCCTGCTTATATCGAAACGCTTAACAAGTCGACCCCCATTGCCGACCATGTATTTGTTGATTTCGAACTGCGCGGCTGCCCAATCAATAAGTACCAACTGCTGGAATTCATCAGCGCTACTCTCAACGGCCGCAAACCGAACATCGGCACGCACAGCGTTTGTATGGAATGCAAAATGAAGGGGAATGTCTGCGTGATGGTATCCACCGGGACTCCCTGCCTGGGACCGGTTACGCAGATGGGTTGCGGCGCCCTTTGCCCGTCCTATAACCGGGGCTGCTTCGGATGCTTCGGTCCCATGGAAAGCCCGAATACCAAATCGCTGGCGGCCTGGTTTGAACGGTTGCAGGTTCCGTCAGACGATATTGTCAGAATGTTCCGGGGGTTCAATGCCTATGCGGAGCCGTTCCGAAAAGAGAGCGAGGCGCATGAAAAGTAGAACCATCAAGGTCGACTACCTGGCTCGCGTGGAAGGAGAGGGCAAGCTCTACGTCAAGATCAAGGACAACGCGGTTGACAATGTCCGCTTCAGCGTTTTCGAGCCCCCGCGATTCTTCGAAGCCCTACTGCGTGGTCGCAAATTCACCGAAGCGCCCGACATCACGTCTCGTATCTGCGGCATCTGTCCGGTCGCTTACCAGATGAGTTCGTCACAGGCGATGGAATCAGTCTGCGGTGTTACTGTCTCGGGACCGCTCCGGGACTTGCGCAGACTCATCTACTGCGGCGAGTGGATAGAATCGCACGTGCTTCATATCTACATGCTCCATGCTCCCGACTTTCTGGGTTACGAAGATGCTATAACGATGGCCAAAGACCACCCGGATGTCGTCAATCAGGGACTGAAGCTCAAGAAAATCGGCAACGATTTGATGGTGCTCCTCGGCGGTCGAGAGATCCACCCGGTGAACCCGCGCGTTGGGGGGTTCTACAAAGTCCCAACGAAAGAGGACCTGACCCGATTCGTCGAGCCTCTCCAGTGGGCGCTGGAAGCATCTCTCGAAACGGTCCGCTTTGCCTCCACCCTGCCCTTCCCCGAGTTCGAGAGAGACTATGAGTTTGTATCTTTGCGACATCCTGACGAGTACCCTATCACCGAAGGCAGGATAGTCTCCAACAAGGGGATCGACATCAGCACGGATCAGTTCCTGGACACTTTTGAGGAGATCCACGTACCGCATTCGACATCGCTGCAGGCGAAGGTGAAAGAGCGAGCCGACTACCTGGCCGGACCAATGGCTCGGTATTGCAACAATTTTGACCGACTGCCGAAGGTGGCGCAAAAAGCAGCTAAAGAAGCCGGTTTGTCGGAGGTTTGCACGAATCCGTTCAAGAGTATTATCGTGCGGAGTGTGGAGACTGTGTTCGCCTGCCACGAAGCGCTGAGGATCATTAAGGGGTACAAAGCTCCTGACAAGCCATATATTGAAGTGCCGCCTAAGGCCGGGGTCGGGCACGGATGCACTGAAGCGCCACGGGGACTGCTCTATCATCGCTATGAGATCGACGACGCCGGGATCATCAAAGATGCCAGAATCATTCCTCCCACGTCGCAGAACCAGAAGGCCATGGAAGTAGACCTTCGTCAGTTCGTGCAGAAGAACCTCGATCTGACGGATGAGAAACTCACCTGGCAGTGTGAGCAGGTGATACGCAACTACGATCCCTGTATGTCCTGTTCGTGCCATTTCCTGAAACTTGATATCCAGCGGGATTGAGAGAGGACACGTTCGGTGGAAGAGTACTCCATAACGGTGGTCGGCATCGGCAACGCCTACCGGTCGGATGATGGGATCGGCCTGTATGTCGCCAAACAGATTGAGAGCCTTGCCCTCAGCGGTGTGAGAGTTGTTGAGGGAATCGGCGACGGCTTTGCTCTTATCGATGCCTGGGCCGATTCGGACCATACTTTTGTGATTGACTGCGCTTCCTCCGGAGCTCCTCCGGGTACGACGTATCACTTCGATGCGCTGTGCGAGTCTATCCCCTCCAACTTATTCTCAGGGTTGTCGACTCATTCGATTTCCGTCAACGAGGTAATCGAACTGGCCAGGGTTCTGGAGCGGCTTCCTCGTGGACTGATAGTTTACGGCATTGAGGGTAAGAGTTTCTCAGCCGGTATCGATCTGACCCCGGAGGTCCGGCAGGGCGCCAACAAGATCATTGAACGTATCGTTGTGGATATCGACAGTCTGACCAGGCACAAAGTGACAGGTGGTGACAATGCATGAATCTTCACTTCTAAAGGACCTGCTGAGCAAGGTCAAAACCATCGCCGAAGAAAACGGAGCCGACAAAGTGATCGGTGTGAAGGTGAAATTGGGCGCCCTGGCCCAGATCTCGCCGGAACACCTCCGCGAACATTTCGATATTGCCGTGGCTGGCACGGTAGCCGAAGGTGCCAGGCTCGAGGTCGAGGTTCTTCAGGACAACTTTGACCCTCATGCTCAGGACATAATTCTGGATAGTGTCGAAGTGGCGGAAGGGTGAAGACTATTGGCGCCAAAGGTCGCTAAGCTAACCGAGATTGATCAGCCCTCACGACTGCGTCTCGGCATCAGAGGAACGGTACAGGGCGTCGGTTTCCGTCCTTTCATCTATCGGCTGGCCAACGACCTCGATCTCAACGGCTGGGTCAGGAACTCACTGGGAGGGGTACAGATTGAACTTGAGGGTGACAAGAACAGACTCCGACAGTTCCTCGATCGAGTCGTAGCTGAACAACCGTCTCTGGCCCATATTGATGACATAAAAGCTGACAACCTTACGCCTGTCGGCTACTCAGGTTTCAGCGTTCGGGAGAGTGACCGCAACGGCGAAACTGACGCCGTGATCCTTCCGGACATCGCAACTTGCCGGGACTGCCGAGAGGAAATCTTCGATCCTGCCAACCGTCGCTACCGATACCCGTTTACAAACTGCACCAACTGCGGACCGCGTTACTCCATCGTAGAGTCGCTCCCCTATGACCGCGCCAACACGACTATGCGACGGTTCAGTATGTGTGACGAATGTCGTCGGGAATACGAAGACCCACGAAACCGACGTTTCCACGCGCAACCCAACGGATGTCCGAAGTGCGGCCCGCATCTCGAGTTGTGGGACAAAGAGGGCAAAGCGTTGGCCGGCCATGAACAGGCTCTAAGCCAGGCCTGTGACTTGATACGGGTGGGCGGGATACTGGCTCTGAAGGGACTGGGTGGGTTTCAACTCATTGTCGATGCCACCAACGACGACGCCGTGCGCTGTCTGAGAGATCGAAAGAACCGACCGGAAAAACCGTTCGCGCTGATGTATCCGGACCTGCCGTCGGTTGAGAACGACTGTGAACTGACAACAACT
>JAUXBJ010000392.1 GCA_030619425.1 bacterium | reverse complement strand
GTCGTCATTCTACTCTGGGATACATGAGTCCAGTTGATTTTGAAGAAAAGAACAGTTATGCTCAATAAACTGTCCACCATAACGGGGGAAGATCAAACCTGACCTACAGGACTCGCCCTTCGACTCCACTCAAGGTGAAGTTTACCGCTCAGTGGGATGTACTTGACGCGCGGAGCGCGAAGAACAGGCTTGCCTACCTGTTTGTCATTGCTGTTGGGAAACTTTTAGATATATTGTAAGGTTGCACGTTTTAACAGGTGGATGAGTCTGACTGATCAAATAAACCAACGGCTCGAAGCGTCTAAAGAGACCGGTACATCCGGTGTCTTCCAGTTGCAGTCGACGTTCGCCCCGAAGGGAGACCAACCGCAGGCGATTGCCGAATTGGTCGAGGGGTTGCGCTCTGACAGGAAACACCAGACGCTTCTGGGCGTGACCGGATCAGGCAAAACGTTTACCGTTGCCAACGTCATCCAGCAGTGGGGCCGCAAGGCGCTGGTGCTGTCGCACAACAAGACCCTGGCGGCGCAACTGTTCGGTGAACTCAAGGCCTTCTTCCCCAACAACGCCGTTGAGTTTTTCATCAGCTACTATGACTACTATCAGCCGGAAGCGTACCTCCCGACCACCGACACCTTTATCGAGAAGGACACGGCGGTCAACGAAGATATCGACAGGTTGCGCCTGCGCGCGACAGCTTCGCTGTTGGATCGCGATGACGTTATTATTGTGGCATCGGTTTCGTGCATCTACGGACTCGGCTCGCCGGAGGAGTACAAACGGCAGTTCATGCTTCTCGATGTCGGCGAGGAGCGGGACCGTGATGAGGTAATTCGCAAGCTGATCGACATTCATTACAATCGCAACGATATCGATTTCAGCCGCGGCAACTTTCGGGTGCGCGGCGACACAATCGAGTTAATTCCCGCTTACCATGAGAATGCCTACCGCATCGAGTTCTATGGCGACGAGATCGAGCGCATCTCTGAGATCAATCCGTTGACCGGGGAAATCCTGTCCGACCGCAGGAAGCTGGCAGTCTACCCCGCGAAACACTTTATCACCAGCCGTCCACAACTCAATGTTGCGATCAAATTGATCGAAGAAGAACTGGCCGTGCGTCTTGAGGAATTTCGCGCCAACAATTTGCTGTTGGAAGCACAGCGGTTAGAGATGCGAACGAAGTACGACCTGGAGATGCTTCGTGAATTAGGCTATTGCACAGGGATCGAAAACTACTCGCGGCATCTCACCAATCGGAAGGAGGGTGAGCGGCCGTTCACGCTGATCGATTTTCTCGGCGATGATTTCCTTACGATAATCGACGAGTCACATCAGACTATCCCACAAGTCAGAGGGATGTTTCATGGCGACCGCAGCCGCAAAGAAGTGCTGGTGGCGCACGGATTCCGGTTGCCGTCGGCGTTGGATAATCGCCCGCTGTATTTCGAGGAGTTCGAGAACCTGATCAAGCACCGTATCTTTGTCAGTGCCACGCCCGCCGATTACGAACTGGAGAAATGTGAAGGTGTCATCGTCGAACAGGTGATCCGACCGACCGGACTCCTGGACCCGATTGTCACTGTCAAGCCGCTGGGGACACAGGTCGACGATCTTCTGGAACAGATCAAGCTGCGCCGAGCGAAAGGGGAGCGCGTCCTGGTGACCACCCTGACCAAACGCATGTCCGAGGACCTGACCGATTATGTCAGCAAAGCCGGGGTGCGGGTGAGATATCTGCATAGTGAAATAGCCTCGATTGACCGTACCGAGATTATCCGCGACCTGCGACTGGCGGCGTTCGATGTGTTGATCGGCGTGAACCTTTTGCGCGAAGGTCTCGACCTGCCGGAGGTGTCGCTGGTGGCGATTCTCGATGCCGACAAGGAAGGTTTTCTTCGTTCGGCGCGGGCGTTGATTCAGACAGCCGGCCGGGCGGCGCGCAACAAGAACGGTGAGGTTATTTTTTACGCCGACAAGATCACCGACTCCATGCGCAAGGCTATCGACGAGACCGACCGTCGCCGCAAGAAACAGCTTGCCTATAACCAGGAACATAATATCAATCCTGAGACTATCTTCAAGACACGCGACGAGATTCTTCGCTCCACCCAGTTTGCCGACACCAAAACGGTGGAGGAGGAAACTTTCGACAAACCGTCCAACTTCGCGCAGATGAGCCGGGAGGATCAGATGGGGTTCATGATGAAGGCGATGAAGAAGGCTGCCGACAACCTGGATTTTGAGACCGCCGTACTTCTGAGAGACGAGATCGCACGTATAAAGGATGAGATGAAAAAGAAACGTCGGCGCAAGTGACTCGCGTTCGACGTTATGAGAAATCAGTTATGAGAAAAAATACAGATACCAACAGCCGACGCGTTGTCATTGCCGCTTCTCTTCTTACTGCCCTCGGCTTCACAGTGGTTGCTCTGCTTCATACGAGTTGCGGCAGCAACCCGACGGTGGAGGACACCAATGATCACCTGGAATTGATTGACTACATCGAGCGCAACGAGGACGGAAGGTATCTCTTTCGCACCGGCGGTATTGTGCTTGAAGAACCGTACAGCAAGCCAGGCCGAGAGGGCATAGTTTTTCGAGATGTTCTGGATTCAGTCTCACGACAGTATTTCACCGACATTCCGTCCTATTTCGTCGAGAAGGATTTCGGACCCCCGTTCGGTATCGTGGACGATGCCGAGGTCGATGTTCAGGACGTTTTCTACGTCCGCATTCTCGGCGATTCAGCCGGCACGCCGTTGACCACGCGCTTCCAGCAGCGAGTGTTGCATCGCTCCGCCTACTTTCTGCGACTCCGTAGCGACCGTGACGCCTATGCCGGATGGCTGATGCACGG
>JAUXBJ010000122.1 GCA_030619425.1 bacterium | reverse complement strand
TTCCAGGCCGACTGTTGGCGCCTCATGAGACTTCATGGTGCCTTCGTCGCAGGAGAAGTAAATCACTTCACCGTCGTTCACGGGATTCAGGTAAATATCGGAGACAACGGCTACCACGTCGTTGGTGTAAGCGACGCCACCCCAGTAGGGTACGTTGCAATCCGCGACGCCCATCACTATGTAGGCAGGCGGACCGGCGCTAACGAGGACCTGAGTAGCGTTAGAGAGCACGCCACCACAGGTTGCGCGAATCCGGATGGTTCCCGGCCTGGAGCCGGAGTGGATCGTCGCTGAAGCGATGCCCTGGCTGTTGGTGACAGTTTCATACGGACCCTGATCGACGTTGCCAAGGTGTTCACCGCCGCCCGGTCCGTCAAGGATATAGAAGCTGACGTTCAGGCCTTCCGGCACCGGGTTGGCGTTGACGTCGTACACGATCGCCCGCAGCCAGGCTACCTCGATACCCCCGGTCTGCGTCACCGACACGCTCATCGAGTCGGACGCCAGGTAAATGAAGTCGGGAGTGGCGGCAGGCGAAAGCTGCAGTGATGTCTCAGCCTCGCCGGTGATGCCGCCCTCGTTCACGGATACTTTCACATAGACTGTCTGAGCGTCGTTGCCGCTGACAAAAGTGACGGCGGCGCCGCCGG
Organism: bacterium; assembly: GCA_030619425.1. GTDB lineage: Bacteria > Zixibacteria > MSB-5A5 > GN15 > FEB-12 > JAJRTA01. The sequence continues at coordinate 5,745 of JAUXBJ010000122.1, read as the reverse complement.
CTGAAGTCACGGCGGTCGACGGAATCAGACCAAAGGCATCCCAGGCGCCGTTCGCGTTGGCGTCAAACACCAACGAGTCGATACCGGCCGACCAGTAACCGTTCCCGTCGATATCGACGAACTTCTCACCGGCTGCAATGCGGACGAGAGTATTGTCCGGGGCCGGCTGGCCGAGAGCGTCCCGCACTGAGACGGTCACCACGGCAGTGTCCGCTCCATTAGCCAGCAGCAGATTCGGCGTGACTGAGAGAGATACGTTGCCGCTGGACTGCTGCGTGTTGGTTATGTCAACGCTGGTAGAGGCCGACTGGGTCGTTTGTTCCACGTTTGTGGCAGTAATCATGATCGTGCCGGCCGTGGTCGCCGTAAAGATTGTGGCAGCGATGCCGTTGGCATCGGACACTGCTGTTTCAGGCGTGAAGTACCCCGCGGTCGAGGGCTGGACACTGAACTCGATTGTCTCGCCTGCTACGGGGTCGCTGCCTGCGGTCAAGGTAGCCTCGACGATGGCGGTTGAATTCAGTTCCACCGCGGCCGGGCTGGCCGTTACCGATATGTCCACATCAGTTGCTACTGGATCATCCAGGCGGCTCTTGGAATCACACCCGCCGAGGAACCAGAGCGATAGCAGCGCCAGCGACGCGGCTACGAAATATGCTACGGAGCACTTCTTGTTGGTGAACATGACTTCTCCTGATTCTATCCGGTTTTGCTTCTGTTTGTTCTGCTTTATTATCATCCTCAAGTGGCTTCCTGTATCGGCATGCTATGAAAAACAAACGTCAGGACCCGCATCGTTGCGGGCCCGACGTCGATGTCGTCTTGAAGGGGATCGGATCAACCCCCACCCATAGCCAGATCATTGTCTACGATAGTCGGCGTGACGAAGATGACCAGATCGCGGCTTTCGGTCCTCTTGGTCTTGTACTTGAAGAACATACCCAGAATCGGGATGTCCTTCAGGATCGGTACACCATGTTCACTTTCGATTTCATCCTCGGTAGTCAGCCCGCCGATTACCGCCGTCTGGCCATTGGACACGATAACATGGGTCTCGGCGTTACTCGTATTGATGATGATACCGCTGGGATCAAACTCAAACGTTGACCGCTCCGGCTTAAGATGCATCAGAATCTGGTTCTCAGCCGTGATATGCGGCGTGACCGTTAGAATCGTGCCGACCTCCTCAAACTGAATGACCACGTTGCCGGATTCATCGAACTGTTTAACCGGTACCTTTGCACCCATCTGAATCCTGGCCTCATGATTGTCAATCGTGGTGATCTCCGGATGAGCGATAATCTTGCCCTTGCCGTTGCTGACTATGGCGTCAACCACGGCGGTGATATCATAACCCAGACCAGCCACAGCCACCTGGTAGCTCACGGCCGGTTTGGAGACGTCGGAAGCGTTGACATCCGCCTGTTGAGTAACGGAGTGGTGATCATATTGGGTCTTCCCAATAACATTCCAGTCGAAGCCGAGTTCGGAGAAGTCGTCGGTGTAAATTTCCAATAGTTGGGCCGAGATTTTGATCTGGTACGGCGGTTTGTCAAGCTCGGCAATGTACTCGAGCAGCCTCGGCATGTTCGCCGGCACTTCCTGGATGATGATCGAGTTGGAGCGGGAATCGGCATCGACTTTGCCGCGTTCGGTCAGGAGTGACTTGACGGCGGTGATGATATCACCGGAAACTGAGTTGGAGATCCTGACGATTTTCGTTTCGAGATCGACCAACTTGCGTTGCTCCACGCGATGTTTCTCTTGTTCGGTCAGTTCCTCGCGGTGCGCTTTGGTGTCGAGAATGCGGATGTAGCCGCCATCCTCATCGACCACGGCCAGATTATAGGTACGACCGATAATATCCATCGCCTGCCGCCACTGAACGTCGCGCAGCTTGATGGTGACGGTTCCCTCGACACCCGGAGCAATCACGACATTGACGCCGCCGTAATCGGCCAGGAAGGTCAATACCGAACGAATATCGGCCGACTGGAACTGGAGGTTCTCGATCGGCTTGCCGGTATCCGGTGTTTGGGCCGTTATGCCCGCCGCCGCGAGGAGCCCGAGCACCAAGCCGATTATGAAACGATGTTTCAGATTTGTTTTCCAAGCCATGGGATATTACCTGCCTTTCTTAGTCCTCTATGTGAAGAGCCATTGTGCGACTCCATCCGTATTCGAATATCTGAAAATAGACACGATCGGACTCGATCCTCAGGACGTAGCCTTTCTTAACGCGGTCACCCCCCTGGAGAATGTAGCCATAGCCGTTGGCATCCTCAAGCAGGGCACGGTTCTTGCCGCCTTCGGATTCGATGATGCCGACCAGCCTGAGACCTTCGACATTCGGCACTTTCTGCTCCACCGGATCATTGGAGACTCTGGCTTCGTTGATCAGAGTCTCAAACGGATCTCGGTAGCCACGCGCCTTGTATTTGACAATCAGCCGCTTTGGGAACTCGGCAACCATGGTTCCTTTGATTTTCCGCGATTGGGCGGGCGTGCGACGGAACCGGGAGGTTGATTTCTTTGACTTATCGGAAGCGGTCGCCAGCTTGGCGCCGTCGTCTGATTTCTTGGTCGACTTTTTGGACTCAGCGTCCTGAACTACTGTCTTTTCCGGCACATCCGGTGGCTTAACCGTGCCTTCAGTCTTGCCCCTGGCCCGGTCTACCTTGGCCACTGTCCCGGAAGTTTTCAGAACAGGTTCATCAGCCGTCTTAGGTTTGGGAGTCTTTCTGGGTTCAGCCTTGGGCGAGGGCACAGTCTTCTTTGGCGCTGGAGCCTTCGTCTGGACAGAGGCAATAACAGGACCGGCCTCGGATTTGTCGGCAGGTTTCACGACCGGCTTATTCGTCTTTGTCGGTTGCTCAACCGGTGATTTCTTTTGAGTCACCGATGGAGGCGCCGGCTTCTCGTATAGATTGGCCCATTTATCTTTGTCGGTGAAGGCGGCCTTGGGAGTTACCGGTTTAACGGCCTGCACCTGCTCCGGTTTCTCAGTCTTGACAGCGACTTTTTCGGTAGGTGCTGACGGCTTCTGTGCCACCGGCTGTTTGGTCTTAGGCCGAGCCTTGGGCGGCTCCGGTTTATCAGTCGCAGGTGGCGTGTCTGTTGACCCCAGGGCGGCCAGACGATCCTTGTCGATCTCAGCGTTCAGTTCCGCAGTTGTTTTGGCCTGGGTTGAGGGTATCGCAGTCGGCGCCACGGGCTTGGTAGCAACTTTCGGTGCTACCTTAGCCTGGTTCGTCTTCCTGGCCAGGTCGGCAACGACCACCGAGGTGGACCAGGGAGCGAAAGACCGACCCGTTTTGTCAGGGAACGACACCGTCACAGAATTCTGGTCGCTCTCCACCTGGTAGGCGGTTTCTTTGTCCATATCAAAGACCACCCGCACTACTTCTTCCGGCTGTACAGCGTACTGACTGGTTCGAATCCCCCGCACCGGACAAGGCGGCAGCGAGAGGAATTTCTTGGCGCCCAGGTAGTGTCTGGCTTTCAGGATATCGACGATCACCCGAAACGGCTTACCGTCCTTGGCTACCTCCGTCTGGTGGCTAAACCTCACCGTGCCGTCGACATCGAGGCGCGCCGCGGTCTGACCGTTCTGAAAACTCAACTCGATGTTGGTCACCCGTGACGAGGCAAGAGCAGACGAGGCAGCCAGAAGAATCAGGGCAGCGATTATGCAATAGACTTTATTCATCTGGTCACCTCCTAAATCGTAATCTCTTTGAGCCGCTCAGCCTCTTTCACAAAGTATGTGGAGAGGGTGAAGACAGCGGAGACGGTTTCATTCTTCTTTTGCTCCGACGCATTATCGCCGGCCGCCGGTTGAGAGATGGCAACGTTGAGGGCGGTAAGCTCAAGATTGTCGACATTGGCGATGAACGGGAAATTGGCTACGTAGCTTATGAATGAGCCAAGGTCATGGTAAGCCCCGGTCAAGCTGATCTCAAACGAGGCGACATTGTAGAAGTCATCTGTCGTAATGTTCAGAGGCTGAATCCCGGTTATTTTCGTTCCTGTCAGCGATGAAGCCGTGTGCAGTTGCACCAGGAAGGAGGGGATTTGCTTTACTTCGGGCAACAGCGCCTCGATCTCGTTATAGCGATCCAGAAGGTCGACATATTCCAGCTTGAGGGCTTCCAGCGATTTGGCCTTCATCTCGACATTGCGCAGTTCGGTTGTGATTCTCTCAAACTCCTGGGTTCGGGCCGCGAGTTGCTCGTCGTAGTTGGAGTACAGCCTGGAATGCCAGAAATAGACAACCACAAAGAAAGCCATGACCCCCAGTGCGATCTTCTGAGTTTTGGCGTCCTTAAAATCCATAACGGTCCGTCCCTAATTTAGACTTTTGTGGCTGGTGGTCTTGTCCTTCTTCGATTTGTCAGTATTAACCTGCGCCACCGACGTGCGCGTTTGCTGGTCGGCGAGCAGATGTACATCTAATGACAAAACGAAGTTAAACGCTGCATATTTATCAAACTTGACTTCGTTGGTGGATACCAGTTCCACGTTATCGAAGTAGTCGGAGCGCATAGTATTGATCATGAAGGCGGCCAGAGCATTGAGGGTAAAGGCATACCCCTCGATTCGAGCGGGCCTCACCACCGCCATAGTTGCAGGTCCGGCCGTGGAGTCACCCGCCGGAACCGGCGCTGCCTCCTCGCTAAACTTGGCCAGCCAAACGAATTCCGGTACGTTCCGAGCAACATCGGCAAGAATCTGCACCCAGACAGTCCGGTGTCGATCCAGTTTGTCCACCGCCGCCATGCGTTCAGTGATCTTGGCTTTGACGCTCTCCAACCCTTCGACAAGCTGAATGTCCTTCTGCAGCATAGCGGCACGGCGTTGGGCTCGGGCGATATTGTTGTCCAGTTCGGTAAGCTGGTGTTTTTGGTAGAAGGTAATAGCGACCAGCATAATCATCACACCAACGGCCCCGCCGATCACGTAGAGTCCGGCTTTGCCCAGCGAGAAATCGAAGGACCGCTTATGGTATTCTTTGGGAAGTAAGTTTATTTCTATCATAGCTGATCCTACCTAACCTTCCTCATGGCGAGACCGACAGGAACGGTCAACAGCGGGGCTATTTTCTCCGGCTGGAGGTACTGGAACAGTTCCGGATCGTAGTCGACATTGCGCAACGGGTTGGCGATCTCCAACGGCGTCGACAGCTTCGACTGCAAGTACTCAGCCATATATGGTACTAAGGCGCCGCCGCCGCACAGCACGATCCAGTCGATGTTCTCCTGCTTGGACTGCGACTTGAAGTATGAAAAGGCCAATTCTATCCCGGAAACCAGTTCGTCGGTCGCCGATATGATAGTAGCTTTGAGCATATCCTGGTCGATCGATTCCGCCATCTCGCCTTTTATGGCTTTAGAGGTCAACTCCGGATTGAGCCTGAACTCCTTCTGGATGGCGTTGTACACCTCGCGAGTACCGGTGGATACGTCACGTGTCGAGTGATATATCCCGTCCACTACATAAGTGAGGTTGGTCACGTCATGGCCGATGTTCAGCAGACACGTGATCCGCGAAGGATCGATCTCATAGTTGTACTCGTAGGCGTTGTAAATAGCCAAAGCGTCATCATCGACAATCACCGGCCGCAGCCCACAGTCTTCAATCAACTGAAGATACACTTGCAGATGTTCCTTACGAGCGGCTACCAGCAGTACATCCATTTTGTTGACATCATCGTCGACGTTGATGATGTGATAACCGAGCGAGACA
>JAUXBJ010000159.1 GCA_030619425.1 bacterium | reverse complement strand
GATAAAATTGAGCGGCTTGACCGACTCCAGAAAAAGTATCGCCGGCACGGCCATTTTCCATTCGACTACTTTTTTCGCCAGCTTTTCCAGTACCGCATCCTCCTCGGCGGGAAGGACCGGTTTCTCCGGGTCGGGCAGGTTCATGCTACCTTTGAAAATGCTCACGCCTGCGCCTCCGATTCGGTCCCTGGCGCTTCGGCTTTGCGGCCAACGTGAGTTTCGACGAATGCGATCACTTCATCACGATTGTCCGCGAACATCAGGTAAAGCCCGCGAAAATTCTCCAGTCGCGATGGTTCCGGGAAAGGTGAGAGCAGGACGCCGTTCTTGTCGGGGTAATAGCTGCGATACTGCGACCATGGTTTGACCAGTGTCTGTGTGGTGGTTTTGATAGTCACCGTTTCGTCGGTCAATTGGAAGCGGGTAGGGAAATAGAATTTGGCCAGCGACAACAGCAAGACGACCAGCGCGAGCACGGCAAAGGCTCTGGAATCGGTGGTGTAGAAAACGGCCACCGCGACCACGATAACGAAAACGGAAACTGCAACCGAAACAAGCGGTCGTCGCTTGACCGGGTGGCAACGCCAACTTAGCGATGCTCCCGGATCGCCGGACGGAGTCGCGCCGGTATCGGTACCACCGGTGGAAGTGGCAGAGCTATTGTGGTCGGGCTGGTAGTCGGACATGTTACTTCTGATCGGCCGGGCGGTAGCGCTCTTTCTTGACCGTCTCCATCATCTCCATCAACTCTTTTGGTTCGAACAGCTTTTTCTGGATCAAGAGACGCACCAACGCCTCCTGGGCCAGGTTGTTGGAGAGGGCGAGTTCTTCATAGGAGATTTCTCTCTCTTTGCCATCGATCACCATCTTAAGAGCGAATTTCTTTTCGTCCATTGTCAGACCCTCCTGTCATTTCCAATGATCATTGAGGTTAGCCACTTGTTCTTTTCGGCAGGAGGCCATGCAGGACCGCCCTTACTCCGTCTGTTCTTCCTCGGCCATACTACTACTACGCCCAATAGGCAGAGCTTCGCCGTCAGCGATTCGATACAACGGCATGCGAGTGTTCTCGCGATTGGCCGACAAGTTGATCTCCCCGGAAGCGCCTATGTAATCAACGGTACGCGACAACTGTCCGGTGAGTTTTTCGCGATCACCGTCGGCCTCAAGGGCGGCCAGGCTGGTCAATCGGAGCGCATCGTAACCCAGCGCGGCCAGCCGAGGTGGTCGTTTGCCAAAGCGAGTATCATAGGCGGCCGCAAACCGCATGTATTCTTCGGAATTCGTTGCGGACAGAAACGGCGAAGGAAAAACAGCATTGCGAGTAACATGATCGCCCAGCTTCGTCACGGCCTCATCAGCCCAGGCATCGCTGCCGAGGTAGGCACCTTCGAGTTTGTAGAACCTGATCTGAGGCAGGAGCAGTCGCAACTGCTGTGGAGAACCGGGCAGGTACAAACAGTCGACCGAGACCGGGATGCCGTCGGGATCGAGCGTGTCACCGTACTCGTTGACGAAGTATATCGAGTCGGGATGCAAACCCCACAGCATCGCCTTGACATCGCGAAGGTACGGTCCGAAATCCTTATCGCGCGAACGATAGTATTCCACTGCGGCTACGGTGCCGCCGAGCTTCTCGAACTGCTCGGCAAAGGCCCGCGACATACGAAGGTGGTCAGCGGACGTCGAAGTTACAATCACAGCCGAATCGGCGTTGAGGCTGTCAACGGCGTATCGGGCCATCATGAGTCCCTGCAGTTCAATGTTGGGCGATAGTTGAAAGCTGTTGTCGGAGAGTCGAGTCAATCCGGCCTGCGTGGCCGCCGGCACCATCAGCGGCAGCGAGCGGCAAGCCAGCGTGGCCGAGGTTACCGCGGCCGCGTCGCTGGTTAACGGCCCGATCGCCGCCAGCACGGAAGGGTCTCGGGCCAGTTCGGTGGCTACGCGAGCGGCATCAATCGGGTCACCGCGAGTGTCGTATGGCTCAAGCTCCAGGTTCTGCCCGGTTTCAGTTCGGAACTGCTCAGCGGCAATAACAGCGCCGTTGTAAATCTCCTGACCGTAGCCGGCCATTTCACCACTGAACGGGAGCATCATGGCAATCGAGATGGGACCATCTTTGCGCCGCCCTCGATCCTGTTCAAACCGAGATCGATCCAGACGCTCTCCGCATGAAGCGAGTAACTGTTCGGCGGCGGTGGCATCACCTGACTGAACCAGCAGCGGCGCTACGATTCTAACCAACGGGCACCGTTTGTTCGCCGGCAGGTTCTCAAGCAACTCCGGAGCAAGCGCCACTGAAGATGCGGTGCTGAAGGCGGCTTCAAGCGAGGCCTGAACGATCTCGTCCAGCCGTCCATCGTTCGAAAGTCGGTAGGCCTCAAGGTAACTCTTTACGGCTTCGGTTACATTTTCTCGTCGGTAGTGGCAGTTGGCCAGGAACAAGTGCGCGTACGGCGCTTCGGGAGATGCGCTATAGCGGCTAAGGAAGTAACTGAAACCTGCTACCGCCTGTGAGAACTCGCCCAGGTAGTAGTCACACTTGGAGCGATGGAAGATGAAGAGATCGAGGTTCTTGCTGTCTGCGTACCGCCCCTCAAGTTGGCTGAAGATTCTCGAGGCGCCGAAGTAGTCACCCCCGCGCATCAGCCGTCTCCCCTCGGAGTAGTCAGCTACCACTTCGCTCAGGTCATCGATACCACCGGCATGCGTGACGGTCACGACAGTGATCGCAAGCACCAAACCGATGAAGGCCGAAAACAGGTTAGGACGCATCAAAGCTGATACTTTCCGAAGTCTTCCGGGTTGATCCGTTTCAGACGTTCCCGCAGCGATTCCGGATCGGTAGGCATCGGCGGTGTTTCCGATGACTGGTCCTCTTCTCTGATATGGAACAACTCCTCATTGACAAAGATCTTCGCCTTAGTCTTAAGGGCCAGAGCTATCGAATCGGATGGCCGCGCGTCAATCTCGAATGAGCGACCGTCACACTTTATGTGAATGCGAGCATAGAAAGTCTGGTCCTTCAATTCGGTGACCTCAACCCGTTCTACTTCGGCCTCGAGGGCGCCGATCACCGTTTTAAGCAGATCGTAGGTCATCGGTCGCTTCGAAGTCACCCCGGAGAGTTCCATAGCTATACCCCAGGCCTCGGCATGACCGATCCAGATCGGAAGCACCTTATCAAGCCCGATCGGAGCGAGAATGACCACGGGTGAGTTAGTGGTTACATCCAGAGCCAGACCTTCGACTGTAGCTTCCAGCATTTCCACTACTGCGACTTCTTTACTACCCAGAGTTTCAACTCGGCGATGACATCCTTCTCGATCTTGACCGGGATTGTATAAACTCCCAGCACCTTGATCGGGCTTTCAAGCTGAACCGCTTGCTTGGGCACGGTCACGCCCTCTTTCTCCATGAGTTCAGCGATATCGTGGACCGTAACGGATCCAAATACCTTGTCCTCCTCGCCCACCAGTACTTCGGCCGACAGGGACAGTTTTTCGATCTTGTCCTTGATAACCTCGGCCTCGCGACGAGACTTGCGTTCCCGCAGATCTTTCTGTTTGGTGACCTCATCGATAGCATTGAGGTTACCCTTGGTGGCCGGTATGGCCAGGTTGCGGGGGATCAGGAAGTTTCGGCCGTAGCCGTCCTTGACCTCCACGGTCTGACCGGCCGTCCCGATATCAGGAACGTCCTCTCTCAGTATCACTTTCATCGTATATCCTTCCAATAGCTATTGCAAACGTTTTCTTGCCTGGGCCGCCTCAGTTGTCGACGGCTCCTTGCGCCAGTCGGTGAAACTATCGACGAATCCCAGGAGAATCATGGTTCCGAACGCGGCCGTCGCCGCCAAGAGGCTCACGAACTGCGTCAAAAACAGCAGCATATAGAAACTGAACCTCAATAGCGGCGGCAAACTCAGCTTGTTCATATAATACTCGATCAGCGCCAGCCCGGCAATACAATAGTAGAGTGCCAGAACAGCCAGTATATTGTCTGCGACCAACTGGGCGGTATCATTGCCCAGCAGACGAGCCAGAATGGTGACAGCTACCACCGGCGTAAAAGCAAACGGCACCCGCCACCGACTGAACGGCGCCCAGAACCCCCGCCAGGGATGACGTCGATTGACCACGTAGGCGAAGACCAGGAAACCCAGACCGAATTCCACCAGAGCGCCAAGTACCGTGAAGGCCGGAATAAGTCTCACCAGCAATGCGAACAGTTTCCCAGCCTGGGTCAGAACGTCCTGGGTGGTCTCCTCAGTGAATCCGAGGGAGCGGTAAATCGGTTCCATCTCGGCCAATACCCGGGGGACTTCCTGACTGGTTTGGTCCATCATGGGAGCCCAGTAGCTGAAGAGTTGAGCGGTGAAAAACAACGCCACGACCGCCGCACCGATCAGGTAGGTGCGACCGGGGGAATGGCCGTCTCTGCACATCCGCCCCACGATCACGCCGCCGAAAAGAAACATACTGCAGCCGGTCAGCACCGACCAGATGTCGGTCAGACCGGCGGCCAGAAAACCAAGCACGAATGCCGCCACCGCACTGCTCCACAGCAGGTAGGTGTGGCGCTCAAAGGCCAACTCGGCGATTCCGTAAAAGAAGTAGATGGCGGCGAAATACAAGATAGTCGATATCAACAGTCCCACCAAAGGTGTCAACTGACCAAGAACTGGGCCATAGGTCAACACTACGAAGACGGGGAATGCCATCGCCGTGAAGTAGCAACTCAAACGGCGGCCGGAGGTCAACTGCTCGACCGCGGCCGTCGAGATGGGTTTTTCACCTATAAGATTCACTCTCGAACGCCATTATGGCCAGGATGCGTGCTCTCTTGACTGCCTTGGTCAGCTTCCGCTGATGACGTGCACAGTTGCCGGAGATGCGACGAGGGATTATTTTCCCGCGCTCGTTCACAAAGCGACGGAGCAACCGCTCATCCTTGAAATCGACATAGGTGATCTTGTTTTCGCAAAAGCGACATATCTTTCGTCTTCTCATTCTCATGTCAAACATGCCTACAGTCCTTTCTATGGAAGTGACCGATAGTGTTCTTCAGCTGTCCGCTGTCTTCAATGCCGAAATGCACAGACCTGTCGGTCATAACTCTTCTTCCTCGCGATAAACCTCTTCATCTGCCGGTTTGCTTTCGGTAGCAGCCGGTTCAGAAACGGGTGGCTGCGCGGGAGGCGCCGGTTTTGCCGGCTCGGGTTTGACCGTAGGAACCTCCGGCGCCGGCTCAGTTGCTGTGGGCGTCTCTGATGCCGGAGCAGCGGCTGGGGTCGTCTCAGCGGGGGCGGCTGCCGGAGGAGCGGCTGGGGCCGTCTCAGCGGGGGTGGCTGCCGGAGGAGCGGTTGGGGCTTGCTCAGTAGTGGTAGCTGCCGGAGGGGTGACAGGAGCTTTCTCAGTAGGGGCGGCTGCCGGAGGGGTGACAGGAGCTTTCTCAGTAGGGGCGGCTACCGGAGGGGTGACAGGAGCTTTCTCAGTAGGGGCGGCTGCCGGAGGG
>JAUXBJ010000387.1 GCA_030619425.1 bacterium | reverse complement strand
TGGTAAACCTCTCGGCCTCTGTGGTATCACCAACCGCCGCCCGACCGACATATACTTCCGCGACCAGATCAACGTCACCGCCGTCGAGTCCATCATCGGGCTCCCCCCAGATACCATCACCGTCACCATCATAGGAACCATCAAGACACCCAAAGTAGAGATCGCCGGGCATTTCGTACTCGGTTTCTCCACCAGGCACATGGACCACGTAGAGGTCCGGTGCGGGGATCAGGTCGTCATCGCCGCCTATAAGAACGTACTGAATCCCGTCGTTTTGGTACCTGTCAGAGATGTACGCGCGCACCGATTCCGGACTGGTGCTGCCGACATCGTCGGTGGTATGGATCTCCGTGAGGATTCCTGTTGTGTCGTGATAGTCTTTGAGCGGTTGAAACGCTCCCGCAAGATCTGGAGTGGTGAGGATAAGGAGGTCATAAATCCCTGTGCTACTTCTGAGATTCATCGCATAGCTGTCGCTCGCTGAGGGATTATCCACTTTTGCCTGCACATCCTCATTGTCAATAGCCAGTCCGCGAAACTGAGACGATATTTGGCCAGTACTCTTCGTTGTAACCGATACGGTCAACTCGGGGTAGTAAAACAGTTCCCCACTGGCCGGGATATACTCAACCGGCAGCAGCTTCAGAGTGAGTATTTGGTAGCCCCGAAATCCGTGCGTTCCAACTCGCTTGAATCTCGTCTCTGGAAATGACCCGTCCATATTGTAGATCACTGGGTCGGGAGAGGGCGGTACATACTCCGACGGATCGGCCGAGAGCTTTACAGGACGGCCGACTGGTTCAATGCTGAATCCGCTCCCAAGAGAAATCTGTGTGCCGCTGACTACTATGCTCTCTACTTCTTCACCAAGCGGCAACAGGATACTGGCGCCGCAGGCCGGAAGGGCCGGTTCGCCTTCGTTGCCGCTGTTGGGAGCATCTGGCAGCAATAGTCTGTCGTATTCGATGCCATTAATCAGAACCGTTTCGATCTGCGGTGGTTCGAAACTGTAATTCAGATTGATCTGACCTGCCGCCACATCGCCGGGGAACATCAGAGCCAGCAACGTGACCAGGAAGGTCACAGCCGCTGTTAGTATCTTCGTGTTATTCCTCATCCTACCCTCTTTTCTGAAACAGCGCGTGATCCGGTTGTTCGGTCGGAAACAACTCTTGCGGTTTGGCTGCAACCGTGAAGCGGTTGTACTGAAGATGGGAGATTGGTGTCACTGCAAACAAATCGCAAGATTAGACCACTTTCTCGTGTATGGGGCGGGGACGCGAAACGCGGGAGCGAGATGATAAACTCCTCTGCCGAACACACAGGACTAGATGAGAATATGTCTCGCGCCGGTTTTCATCCTCGCCTTCGACTATCACTTAATATAAGAGAGAATGCAGATGTTGCAACATAATAGTGATCTGAGCCAACCGGCCAGCCGCCACGCCACCCTTCGACTCCGCTCAGGGCGACATCAGCTGCGCGCGAAGCGCGAAGGACAGGCTTGCCTGCATTAAGAAATCTCGCCCGCGAGCATCAAAAAAGCCCTTGCCCGCGAGGGGCAAGGGCACAAAGGCTTTAACGAGTTTACTTCGTATAGGCCCTCCTTACTTCAGGAGGAGCATCTTCCTGGTTTCAGTGTTCTGCTCGGTGGTCAGCCGATAGAAGTAGACACCGCTGGAGTTGTCCGAAGCATTCCACTCAGCCTGCTGCGGGCCGGCCTGCTGCACACCATCAACCAACGTCGCAACCGTCTGACCCAGGACGTTGTAAATGGTCAGGTTGACGCGCTGCGCCACCGGCAGACCATAAGCAATCACCGTGGTCGGGTTGAACGGGTTGGGATAGTTCTGTGACAGGCTGAACTCAACCGGCATGTTGTTCGGAGCGACGCCGCCCGAAAGCGCGACGGTCACAGCTTCAAACTTCGGCTTTTCCAGGTCGATCGACCGCTGTCCACCCTGCGAGAAAGCATGATAGACAAAAGTCAACTCGTGGTGTGGATCAGTCATCTTCACCGCTTCCACCGTCACACTCTTCACCGATGGATCAGTGATTTCGAAGACCAGGTTGGCAATGGTCCCGGTGCCCGCGGCCAGGTCTTCCTTCGCTTCGTGGCTCATCTGCGGCAACAGACCGATCAGCACCGTGCGGTTCTCGTTGTCAATGCTGGCCACTTTGAGATCGAAGTACTCGACGCGAGTGCCCTCGAAGTTGACTTCCTTAAGCGTCACACCTTCTGTGAACGACAAAGGAATGTCCAGGGCGGTCAAGTTTGCTTTGTTGCTGATCTCAAGCGGTACCGTCACGAGATTATTCTCGCCGGTGATGGTCTTGGCTACGCCGAACGATGTCGCCGCGCCGAATACCATCGACGGCACCAGCAGCGCGATTGCAACAACCGCCAGTGTGTAAAACCGTTTCGTCAAGGTTCACCTCCTTAGCACATCACATGTGCTAGTCAGTTGTGGTTGATAGCTGCCATCATTCCATGATCCTATGGCAACCGTTTCTGATCCATAAATACAACTGTGCAATCGGTGAAGCCGTTAACTCTGAGGGTGGATTTATCTCGTCCGAGATTTTTCGAGCTAGGGTCTATAGATAAGGTAGCGAACTGATTCGTTTTGTCAAGGCTTTTGTGACGCATCCTGGTCTCTTTGTGCTGTTCCCTCGTTCCAGCAGGATTCAACCCCGTGTGAACGCTGCTATTGTATCTACGTATTATTCTACAATGTGATGCGATAGTCGTTCCCGAAAAAGAAAAAAACTAGAGTTTTTTCGGATTCTACTTTCGATAGCAGGTCCATAAATCCGTCGCAGAAAATGCGTTTTATGGGCGGTGCGAGCGTCTTCACTTTCTTTCCCTTCGCATGGACGGGGTTTCCCTCCTATGGGATCTTCCAAAAACCCATGATATTGTGCGCG
>JAUXBJ010000024.1 GCA_030619425.1 bacterium | reverse complement strand
GCCGGACAATTCCTGTTCAGATCCTGCGCAGGCTTCCGATAATATCACCAAGGGGCGCCGATGAGTGCCTTGCAGAGATTTTATGAAACGCTTGGAAAACAAAGATGCCGCAACGGCTGCGGACGAACCGGCACGCAAGCGACTAACACTCGACCAAGAGGCCGAGGCGGCCGAAATGTCCGGCCGTCTGAATGAAGAAATCCGGCAACGTCGCGATGCCGAGAGCGACCTGGCCCTGGCCAATCAGATTCTGGAAGCCAAGCATGCCGAGCTAACCCAGCGTAATGTCACTCTGCAGCAGGTACTAAGTCGAATCGAAGAAGAGAAATCTTTGCTGGCCTTTCGAATACGATCTAATATCGATCGCCTGGTCAAACCGATCGTTCAAGCCCTGCAGGATAAAGCCAACCCGATCGAGAAACGGCAGTTGCGATTTCTTTCAAGCAGCCTGGATCAGGCTGCGGCGCCATTGAGCGAGAAATTGCACTCAGCCTACGCCCAACTCACGCCGCGTGAGGTGGTAGTCAGCAATATGGTCCGGGACGGTCTGACCTCCAAACAGATTGGCAATTTCATCGGCTTGTCGGAGGCCACCGTGCGTAAACATCGCCGCAATATCCGAAAGAAGCTGGGCATCGCAGGTAAACCCGTCAACCTCAGTTCTTATCTCAAGACAATCTAAGTGGCTGTTGAAAAACGCCACAATCGTCATTGCGAGGTCACGCGTTTCGCGTGACCGTGGCAATCTCTATGCGGCTGCCCCATAACAATTGGAGATTGCCGCGCTCCCAACGACACGAGTGTCTTCGGTCGCTCGCAATGACCGAATTATCACTTTTTCAACAACCTACTAAGCTCGACTCCATGCCCGGGTCCATGGCGTAGATTGCCTACGCCAAATGGGGACCAAATTGGGCTCTCCCGGCCACATCCGAACAGTCGATGTAAGCTGTAGAACAGAGGGCACAAATCTGAATAGGCATGATGAATGTCACAAAAGGAGGCAACCATGACAAAACGCAAACTGTGGCCCATCAGCAAGATTTTGCTGAGCATCGCAGTGGTGGCCCTGGTGGCGCCGTTGTTCATCGGGACGACTGCGCAGGCCCAGGACTTCGGCCAGCTACTGGCCGCGGTCGAGAAAGTCGAGGCCAATCTCAAGGCTATGATAGCCAGGGAATCATCGGCTCGCCAGCAGGCGATGGAAGAATTGCGCGCGGAACTCGGGCAGGCGTCGACGGGCGGCGCGGTCAGCAGTGAGTCCTGGACAACTCTGATGAACGACATCGAGTTCCTCAAAGCTGAGGTCCTCTTGCTGAACAGCCTGGCCGGTGAGAACAGAGAACAACTGGCTTCGATCGACGACGACGGTTTCTACGAACCGCCGAACGAAGATCCCAGGGTGACCAGACTCACTGAGAAACTCGACGAACTCAACGCCTCGTTAGAGGCGATGCAGGCCGGTCAGGGGTCAACATCCAAGCCGAATCCGTCGGTCAAACACGGTAAAATCGCGCTCAGCGCTTTTGTGCACGAGCATTTTGTCAGCGGGCCGGAGGAGACCTCCAGCTTTGTCGCCAAGCGGGCACGGCTCACTGTCAAGGGAGACATCAACGAGTACGCCCAGATCAAGATCCAGGGCGAGTTCGCCAAGGATCCCAAACTGCTTGACGGCCAGGTGACTATTTCACCGCACCACCAGTGGTCGTTCAGTATCGGTCAGTACAAGCCGCCGTTCGGCACCGACTTTTTGATTTCAGCGACCAGTACGCCGTTCGTGAATCGGTCCAACGCCTCCGGGTTGGCCACGAACCGTGATGTCGGCGCCACCATCTCGTTTAGGCAGAAGTTCAACTCCGACTACTCGTTGAAACTGACCGCCGGCATGTTCAACGGCTCGGGAATCAACACTTCCGACATCAACAACAACAAGAACTTCGTCGCTCGCGCCGAGGCCACCCTGGGCGGCATGTTCACTGTAGCGCCGAACATCTATGCGGGCAAGACCAACGAGGTCGACGCACTCAAAGAGAAGCTGGTTGATTTTGGAAGCTCGCTGACCTGGAAGTGGCGTCATGAAATCGTTGAAGCGGAGTACATCCATTCCAAGCACGGTGACACCAAACGCCAGGGCTGGTATGTCTGGGGTGGTCATTCGTTCGATCTCGGTCTGGGCTTTCTGAAGGAACTGCAACTGCTGGCTCGCTATGAGCAGCACGATCTCGACCTGGACGTCGACGACAATCGCACCGACCGATTGACTCTGGGTACTACTCTGTTCGTGGACAAGAAATACACGAAGATACAGTTGAACTATCAGTTGAATGCCGAGCAGGGAGAATCGATCGACAACAACGAGTTCCTGGTGAACGTACAGGTGGCTTTCTAGTGACCAACACAAGACGGATGGCCCATCTCCGCCGCGGCGGACGGTGGGTTTCCAAGTCGGCCCTGGAAACCCGGGGCAAGCCCCGGGCCACCCCGGCGTGGATACAGGGGCAGACGAGGACGTCTGCCGCCCACAAAACCCAGGGAAAAGACTTTGAAAGATCGACATACTAAACATTTTGTGAAGGAGAGTTGAAATGAGTTGGAAAGATCTCAAGATTGCCAAGAAGCTGTATATCGGCTTCGGAATCGTCCTCGTTCTGGCCATGGCCGTCGGCTATGTAGGCTGGAACGGCTTGACCACGGTTGGGGAGATGGTGACAAACGCCGATGACGCCAACCGTCTGATCAAGTGGGCCAAGGATTGTCGTCAGCAGGAAAAGAACTTCATCATGCGCGGCGACCAAATGTACGTCGAGCGAGTACATGAGACCGCCACCAAGATGTACGCGCAAGCTGATGAGACAAAAGCGCGTCTCCAGGACCAGGCTGATATCGCCGCTCTCGAGTTGTCTCGTGCGGAAACCAAGAAGTACGAAGCGGCTTTTAACCAGTGGGTGGAGTATCGCGCGGAAGCCGAGGTCGCCATGGAGACCATGGTGGAGGCGGCTCGCAAGGTCAATGTAGAAGCTGGGGCTTTGAGGGAGGGTCAGAAAGAGTCGATGATGAACGAACTCTTGGAGAAGGAAACTCATGCAAAGCTCGCAGAACGTTTGGAAAAAGCAGACGACGCCAACCGGCTGATTAGGTACATGCTGGAATGCCGACAGGCTGAAAAGAACTGGATAATCCGCAAGAACGATGAATATGCGGAAACCGTGTTGGGCATTATCGATGATTTTGTCGACCAGTGCCAGGTAACCAGGGCCAAAATGAGGCAGAAGTTGAACCTGGATCAGATAGACGCTATCGTTGCCGCTGTAGGCGAATACAAAAGTGGGTTCAACACCTATCGTGGTATTCATGAAGAGCAACTGAAAGCCGATGAGATGATGGTGCAAGCAGGCAGGGCATCTGTCAAGAGTCTCGATGACCTGCGCCAAGTCCAGAGAGACAAGATGGAAGCGGCCCAGAATTCGGCTATCACCCTGGCAATCAGCTTCGTTATTGGTGCTATTCTCATTGGGATCTTTGTTGCTTTTGTGATCGCACGCGGTATCTCCAAGCCGGTTTCAAGCATGGCCTTCATCGCCAAGGAGATTGCCACCGGTGATATCGATCATAACATCGAACTGGAGTCGAAAGATGAAATCGGCGCCCTGGCCGAGGCCTTCCGTCGATTGATCGACTACATGAAGCAACTGGCTGTCGCGGCGGAGACGATTGCCGCCAATGACCTCACAATACGGGTTGATCCGAAATCCGAGAAGGATGTGCTGGGTAATTCGTTCAAGACGATGATCACAAATCTGAATATCATCGTCACTCAGCTTGGCAGTAGCGCCACTGAGGTGGCTTCGGCAGCGGGCGAGATCAGCTCTTCGGCCGAACAGGTCTCCCGCGGCGCTCAAAACCAGGAGGAGCAGGTTGTTCAGGTGACCACGGCTGTCGAGGAAATGACGGCAACGATCGTTGAATCATCGAAAAATGCCGCCGACGCTGCCGAGGGAGCCAAGGGCGCTGCAGATACGGCTGGGGACGGTGGTCAGATTATCAATGAGACAATAGAGGGAATGAACAGAATCGCCAGCGTGGTTCGCGAATCAGCCGAAAATATCAACAAGCTGGCATCCTCTGCCGAACAGATCGGTGAAATCATCGGTGTGGTCGATGACGTCGCCGATCAGACCAACCTGCTAGCCCTGAACGCCGCTATCGAGGCCGCTCGGGCCGGTGAGCATGGGCGTGGCTTTGCCGTAGTCGCCGATGAGGTTCGCAAGCTGGCTGAGCGGACCGCCAAAGCGACCGGCGAGATCACGGTGATGATAAAAGGTATCCAGCAGGGCACGCAGGATTCGGTTGCATCAATGGAGACTGGGAGCAAACAAGTTGATACCGGCCGCGAGCTTGCCGACAAAGCTGGAGCGAGCCTGACCGAAATCGTCAACGGCTCGCAGCGGGTCGTGGACATGATCCGACAGATCGCCACGGCTACAGAAGAACAGTCGGCCGCGGCCGAGCAGATCTCGAAGAATATCGAACAGGTCTCCTCAGCCACTAAGGAATCGGCAGCAGGGGCGGAACAGTCAGCTACGGCGGCTGAAGAATTGAGCCGTAACGCTGAGGGTCTCCAGCAGATCGTGGCCCAGTTCAAGGTCAACAAAAGCTCCCAGGAGCCGGTAACCCAGGGTGCAGAGTAGGGACGTCCATCCCAAAAGTCACCGTGGAGAACAAAATGGAAATGATGGAAACATCCAAAGGACACCTCGATGATCTGATTCAACTCGTCTCATTTCGTCTGGGTCAAGAGGAGTTTGGGATCGATATCCTTAAAGTCCAGGAGATAAACCGTATGGTGGAGATCACCAAGGTGCCGCAGGCGCCTCACTACTGTGAGGGAGTGATCAACCTGCGCGGCAAGGTGATCCCGGTGATCGACCTTCGCAAGAAGTTCGACATGGAAACTGCTGAACGGGACAAGAACACGCGGATTGTCGTCTGCGATGTCAACGGCAATGTCGTCGGTGTGATCGTCGATGCTGTCGAAGAGGTTCTCAGGGTCCAAAGTTCCACGATTGAACCGCCGCCGGAGATTATCACCAGCGCCGCCTGCGATTACATCAAGGGCGTGGCCAAGATGGAAAAACGACTGCTGATCTTTTTGGACATCACCAAAATCGCCAATGAGTTGAACGAAAATATGGAGAACATGGAGACTGTTGAAGAGGTTATGGCGTAGATTTTTTCTTACATTGCGTGGAAGTTCTTCGAAGACTCCACCGAAATGATTTCCGCTATTCCGTTATGAGACGCGCGGGTTGGATTTTTCCGCCCGCGCGTTTTTTGAGTCGGCGAGCGGCCTTCTTCTTGCGTGCCGTGCGGTGGGTGGGCCACCCGGCTCAAAAGGTCACAAACCGGGCGCGACCGTCGTTGTCATAACGCTTGTGTTTCATGCTGAAGAACCCACCAGACGCATCCAGGCTGTGTCGCAATTGTATGTTCCACTGGTTCCTGCATTCGCCGAAGGTCCGCCGCGGCGGATGTGAACCGGTGGTTCTTAAGGCTGTTTCCCCACAACGCCTTAGCGAGAATCGCAGGATCACAATCCCCACTTCGTCGAGATCAGGACCCTGCGAAACGGCTTTATGACACAGCCTGATCGCTCTTGGTGGGGTACCGTGGTTGGTGGACTACATGTTCCTGGGAGGCCTGCCTCCGATACCATACCTGTGTGTTGGTGACATAGACGCGTCCGGTGCAATTGATATTGGCGATCTGCTTTATTTGGTGGACTGGCTGTTCATTCAAGGTGATCCGCCTCTTGACGGTTGTCGGGTCTGGTGAATCCAAAGTGAGGGTAGGCCACTTGGCCATGCCCAGTCCGGGAACTCCCTCGCCAAAAACCGGACATTTCTATTTTGCCTTGACAACTGCAAACAAATGGCTTGCTATCGGTCGGCGGAAAGCTATATTTGCCGATGGAAAGGAATGCTGTTCAAGTTTTGAGCAGTTGTGCCGATAAAACAAGGAGTAGGTTTGCTTAGTAATTGGCCCATTTTGATGGCCGGCGGAGCGGAAACCGGCGGCGGCGGGATGTTCACGCTTGTCTGGTTTGGACTGATTTTCGTCCTCATGTATTTGCTGCTGATCCGGCCACAAAGAAAGAAACAGAAAGAACATAAACAA
This sequence comes from bacterium, assembly GCA_030619425.1. Classification (GTDB taxonomy): domain Bacteria; phylum Zixibacteria; class MSB-5A5; order GN15; family FEB-12; genus JAJRTA01. The sequence goes on along the minus strand of JAUXBJ010000024.1, from coordinate 4,268 downwards.
CTCCTTTCTGATCTCAAGAAGGGAGACAAAGTAGTGACCTCAGGCGGAATGTTCGGGATTATTTTTGCCATCGATGAAGAGCGTGGCCGAGTAGTATTGAAGATCGGCAGCGACGTCCGGATGGAATTCTTGAAGTCCTCAATTGCCGCCAAGGTGGACTAATAGTTTTAGGAGTACCGTGTGTCTGAGCGACGGATCGTCATATACGGCGAGGCTGTCCTGCGGGAAGTTTCCGAAGCGGTTGACGAGATCAACCGGCAAGTGAAAGATTTGGTGTCCGATATGGTGGACACGCTCAAAAAAGCTAAGGGTCTGGGCCTTTCAGCCGTCCAGATCGGCGTCTTGAAGCGCGTTTTTATTGTCGATTTGACAGCGGTCGATCTGACCGAAACCCTCAGAGTGTTTATCAACCCGGAGATTTTGGAAACGAGCGGCGAAGCCGAAATGGAGGAGGGCTGCCTGTCGTTCCCGGGGATTTATCAGAAGATCGTCCGTCCCGCCGTGGTTAAGGTGAAGGCGACGGACCTGGAAGGACGCGAGTTTGTGCTTGAGGCCAAAGGCATGGCCGCTCGCGCTATCCTTCACGAGTACGATCATCTCGAGGGCAAACTGTACATCGACCGCATGACGCCGCTGACCCGCACATTATTGAAGGGCCGTCTCAAGAAGCTGGCCAAATCTTCCTGCGCGGCATAGCTGCCGCCCGCTCGCGGGCAGGCGATGCCCTGCCCGACCACATAGCCGACCGGTTCGGCGCACGGTAGACATCAGAAATGCGAATTGTATACATGGGTACGCCGGCGTTTGCCTGTAAACCGCTGGTGGCCCTGCATGAGAGCCGTCATGACCTTGTGGCGGTAGTCACCGGCAGCGACAAACGTCGCGGCCGCGGCAAGGATACCTGTCCCACTGAAGTGTGTGATGCGGCAGCGGAGATCAGTTTGCCCGTAATCAAGGCCAACTCGCTCAAGAGCGACAAGCTGTATGACAAACTGGCAGCCATGAAGCCGGACCTTTTTGTGGTGGTAGCGTTCCGGATTCTTCCGGAGAAACTGTTCAGTTTGCCGACTCACGGCTCGATCAACCTGCACGCCTCGCTTTTGCCCAGGTATCGCGGCGCCGCCCCGATCAACTGGGCTCTGATCAACGGCGAAAGAGAAACTGGTTTGACCAGCTTCTTTCTGAATAAACAGGTCGATACCGGCAACGTGATCTTACAGGAACGGATCGCCATCAACGATGACGATAACTTCGATTCGCTGGCGGCTCGGCTCTCGGATGAATCCGGCCCGTTTCTGCTGAAAACGCTCGACTTGGTTGAGCAACCGGGCTTCAAACCACAAAGGCAGGATGAGCAGGCGGCCACACCGGCGCCGAAACTCCATCCGTTCGACTGCACAATAGATTTCGGCTTCCCGGCTGAGAATATTCGTAACTTCATACGCGGACTTTCCACTCAACCGGGCGCCACTACCACTTTTCGTGACAAGAATGTTAAGATCCTCGCCGGCCGCGTTACCGATAGTATTGGCAGCCTTGCCACCCGCCCCGGCAGTGTCCTGCCGGACAAGAAGCGGCTATTGATTCAGTGCGCTGGTTCGGCCATTGAGATAACCTCGCTGGTACCCCAGGGCAAGAAAGAGATGGATGGTTGCTCGTTTATCAACGGCTTCCGTCCTCAGCCCGGAGAGTTGTTCGGCGAGGTTTCACCAGGGGAGAAGGAGAAGATTTGAAAAAGGAATTGTTAGTAAACTCGACTGAGTACGAAACCAGAGTCGCCATTATCGAAGACGGCAGGCTGGTTGAACTTCAAGTCGAACGGGCCGATGCCGACCGGATGGCCGGCGATATTTACAAAGGCGTGATCAAGACGGTGCTGCCTGGGATGCAGGCGGCCTTTGTCGATATCGGATTTGAAAAAGCGGCCTACCTGCACTCATCGGACGTCGGCAAGGTGTATGGACGCCACGGCGACTCCGAAACAGTGGATGAAGAAGCTCCGGCTGAGATAATCCGCAAGACCCGTCGCGCCGGTATTGAAACCGTTCTCAAGCGGAATCAGGAAGTGTTGGTCCAGGTTATCAAAGAACCGATATCCACAAAGGGACCGCGCGTCGCCACCGAGATTTCGATTCCCGGGCGTTTCATGGTGTTGATCCCCGACGACGACCATATCCGCGTATCCAAGCGGATCTCCAATTGGGCGGAGAAGAAGCGACTGCGCAAAATCGTGACGCCCCTAAGGCCGGAAGGGTTCGGTCTGATCCTGAGGACCGAAGCCGAGGGTAAGGGCGAGCGTGAATTCGCCGCCGATATCAAACGGGTCATGAAGTTGTGGGTACGTCTCAAGAGAAAAGCCGACAGCTCGAAAGCGCCGGCTTTGATCCACAAGGAGGCGGAAGTGACCGTGTCGCGGATTCGCGACATTTTCACCGACGATGTGCGCAAGCTGATCGTGGACAACCGCGACGACTACAAGAAGATTATCAGCTACGCTCGTCAGGTCGCCCCGCATCTTAAGAACCGTGTCGAGTTGTACAAGGGGGAACTCCCTCTGTTCGATCTGTACAATATCGAGCCGGAAATCGAAAAGATGTTAGAGCGCAAGGTGTGGATCAAAAAGGGCGCTTATCTGATAATCGACCAGACCGAGGCGATGGTGACGATCGACATCAACACCGGTCGCTTTGTCGGGCGCAGAGATCAGGAAAAGACAATCTTTGAAACGAACATCCAGGCGGCCCACGAAGCGGCGCGACAAATTCGTTTGCGCGACATCGGCGGGCTGATTGTCTGCGACTTCATCGACATGTACAATCGCGACAATCGTCGCAAACTGTACGAAGAGTTCAAGCGCTGCTTTGAACTGGATCGCGCCAAACGGGCTATCAATCCGGTAACCGATTTCGGTCTTATCGAAATGACCCGCGAACGCATCCGACCGTCACACATGCACCAACTGTCGGAACCATGTCCGTACTGCGCCGGGCGAGGCCGAATTATCTCCAAGGAGAACATGGCCACCAAGGTCGAACGATGGTTCAAGCGGGCCAAAGCCGACCGCGAGTTCACATCGTACCATCTGGTGATAAACCCCGAACTGGCTGAGTCGATGATTGACAACGGTACCGACCGGGTGGCGCGGCTGATGAAAGCGCACCGGTTCAAAATCAACGTCGTTCGCGACGCCACCATGCCGATTCCGGAGTACAAAGTATACGACGCCGGCACCAACGAGGAGATCACCGAGCGGTATTTGGTCTGACAGCGTACGATCCCGGTGATCGTGCCAAAGTCATTGTAGGGCAGGATCCCTGCGATCCTGCCATCCGCACCTCATGCTGAGTGGAGTCGAAGAACAGGCTTGCCTGTCATTCCCGCGCCCTCTTTATTGTCATTCCCGCGCAGGCGGGAATCCCTCCGTCAGACGATTTCGTCGTACAGGTCATCCCAAGTAGGGTTCTTTTCTTCTATCAACCGAATCTTCCACGCCCTGCGCCACTTCTTAATCTGCTTTTCTCGCGTAATCGCACAACGAATGTCATCATGTACTTCATAGTAAACCAGACGATGGACCTTGTACTTCTTAGTGAGACCCTCAACTGCGTCCGTCTTATGCTGGTAGACTCGGCCTACAAGGTCACTCGTCACGCCTGCGTAGAGAGTCCCGTACCGTTCGCTCGTCATTATGTAGACATAATACTGTGACATCTTTTCGGAGGGACCCCCGCCTGCGCGGGGGTGACAGCATCGGCACCTTAGGTTAGTAGGGCACGATCCCGGTGATCGTGCCGTTTTCGGCAGGAGCACAGGGCTCCTGCCCTACGATTCCCGCGAGCCCTTCGTTTGGTGCAGCGCGCGAAGCGCGAGAGGACAGGCTTGCCTGCTACGCTACCGTCACCTCTTCGCAAAGGTAAACATCCTGGATCGCGTTCAGCAGTTCGACGCCATCTTTCATAGGTTTCTGGAAGGCTTTGCGACCGGAGATCATCCCCATGCCACCAGCGCGTTTGTTGACCACGGCGGTGCGCACTGCCTGAGCCAAGACGCTCTGCCCTGAACCGGTCGAGGCACCGCCGGAGTTGATCAAACCGGCGCGACCCATATAGCAGTTGGCCACTTGATATCGAGTAAGATCGATGGGATTATCGGTGGTTAGTTCGTCGTACACTTTCTTGTGCGTCTTTGCAAACTTGATAGCGTTGAACCCGCCATTGCATTCCGGCGCTTTCTGCTTGATGATATCGGCCTCAACCGTCACGCCCAGG
>JAUXBJ010000396.1 GCA_030619425.1 bacterium | reverse complement strand
GCGGTAGCGACATTCGCCGTGCGTGCCGGCATCCGAACGCAACCTCGAGTCGAACCCGTCAGCTTGCTCCCGCTGGAGATTGGTTGATAACGAAATCGTATCGCCGTGGAAGTAGCTGAGGTTCGGCACCTCATCCAGGAGATGGCGATTAGTGGCGTCGATGCCGGTGCGGATCACTTCACGAAGTATCAGAAACTGGTGGTAGTCGATTTCACCGGCGGCCAGTGCGAGGTACAACTCATCTTCTGAAGGATAGACCTCGGTCGACAACTCTTGCGACACCGCTGCCGAGGTGATCACCAGGACGAGAAGTAACGCCGGCGCGAGTCTCCGCAAAATCAACTCAGTTGGTACTTTTTCAGTTTCCGATAGAGCGTGCGTTCGCCGATGCCGAGTATACGGGCCGCTTCTTTGCGGTTACCGTCGGTTTGAACGAGCACGGCTCTGATCATGTCTTCTTCCATCGCCTCGAGACTGCCGGCCTCACCGGCAGGAGGAGACTCATCAATATCGGCTTCTTGAGCTTCACCGGGGATGTGAGCGGTGATCAGGTCGCGCAACATGCGCACCTCGTTCCCAAGCGACAGGATGGCGCGGTAGATCAATTCGTGCCCGGCTTCTTCCACCGTTTTGCCGGTCGATACCGGCAGATTTCTGGCGGCGACATACTGCTCATCGAGGAAGCGCTGCACATCGTCGGTTTCGACCAATCCCTTGCCTTTAAGAGCCAACATTCGGTCGGCGAAATTCCGCAACTGACGGACGTTGCCGGGCCAGTCATATTTCATCAACAATTCCAATGCGGAATCCGAACAGGTCAACTGCGAGTTCTCGCGCCAAAAATGCTGCATTAGCGGCTGGATATCACCCTTGCGCTCCAGGAGCGACGGTAGAACAATCTTGATCACGGCCAGCCTGAAATAAAGGTCCTCACGAAATGTCCGGTCATTGATCGCTTCAGTCAGGTCGCGGTTGGTAGCTGATAGGATTCGGATGTCGGACTTGTGTGCAACCGAGGAACCAACAGGATAAAACGTGCCGTCCTCCAGCACCCGCAGCAGCTTCACTTGCATGTCGGCTGAGGTCTCTCCGATCTCGTCGAGAAACAAGGTGCCTCCATCAGACTTGCGAAACAGACCCTCCCGGCGACCCACCGATCCGGTGAAAGCTCCCTTCTCATGACCGAACAACTCCGACTCGAGGATCCCTGAGGCCAGGGCGCCGCAGTTTATCGCTACATAAGGACGCTCGGCGCGAGACGAATGACTGTGAATAGCCCGAGCCACCAACTCCTTGCCCGAGCCCGATGCTCCCACGATGATAATAGCCATGTCGGTGGGTGCTATCCGCTCGATGATCTCCGCCACTGCTTTGATCCGACTTGAGCGACCGACAATACCGTACGTGCGCAGGAGTTGCTTCAGACGCAGAATGTGTTCGACCTTGTCGGCTACGTGATCGTGTCCGATTGCCTCCGATATGACACCGTCGATATAATCCGGCTCAGAATCTACGGCCAGATCGTCCTCGACGATCTTCCAGATTTCCATCAGGCCGTTGGATCGACGTAATCGGGAGGCCACAGCCACGGTGAGGTCGGTGCGAGTTCCATGATACAGGATCAGGTCAACCCGCGCCTCCTTGACAATCTGGTACAACTGAGATAGTTCCGTACAGGTCTGGCCTATCATCTCCCAATCGGTGTCGCCGTACTCACTCGCCGCCGGATGTGTCAGGACAACGACTCGTCGCAGTCTTTCTTCGTCAGTCATCTCAGTCACAGTTCGAGAATCCTCCGGCTTTATCGATAACGCTTCTTTTTCTTCTTTCGCCCAACGGGGTTACGCGAACCTGCACCGCTGTGACTCTCATCGGTCAGCGCGGATAGATCGATCTCATTGCGCACTTTGTCTACTTTTATCACGCCCACGCGAATTGCGTCGCCCATGCGAAATACGCGTTGTGTGCGGCGGCCAATCAGACGGTATTGCTGTTCTTCGTACAAATAGTAGTCATCATCGACCGATGACAAACGCACCAACCCTTCCACGCCGAGATTGTCCAGCCGGACGAAGAAACCAAACGCGGTTACGCCCGAAATGACGCCGGTGAATTCATCACCCACATGTTGCGCCATATAGGCCACCTGCTTCATTCGGACGGCGTCTCGTTCAGCCGCTTCGGCAATTCGCTCCGTCTCGGAGCAATGTTTGGAAGTATGATCGATGACCGAAGATACCCGTTTGGCAAAGGCCGGCGGATACCCTTTAGCACTCAGTTGGCGCAGCAGGCGATGGACCAGCAGGTCGGGGTAGCGACGGATCGGCGAAGTAAAGTGAGTGTAATGTTTGAAAGCCAGACCGAAGTGTCCGATATTGGCGCGTTGGTAGACCGCCTTCTGCATCGAGCGCAGCATAAGTTCATTGATAAAATCGGCCTCGGGGCGATCCTTGACCCGCTCCAGGAAGCGCGCGAGTTGGATCGGCTTCATCTCGGGTGACACTGGGAAGCGATGACCGAGACGCGTCATCATCGCCGAGAACTCCTCCATCTTCTCCAGGCTCGGTCGGTCATGAACGCGATACAAAAACGGCTGGGCGCGACGAAACACCTCCAGCGCCACCGCCTTGTTGGCGAGTAACATGCACTCCTCGACCAAACGGTGGGCCTC
>JAUXBJ010000082.1 GCA_030619425.1 bacterium | reverse complement strand
TAGGGTGGCCGTCTCAAACTTGTTTGGGGCGGGTTGCTCTTCTGTCCATGGCCAAACGAGTTTGACCATGCCACCCAGCCGCCCGACGACAGTTGGGACACCCTGCTTACTGCGTTGTTACATTATATCTTCAGGGTCGATGGCAGGCGAGCGCTTTGTCTACCAACTTCCCCCAATGAAAAACCCAGACAGGTGGTGCCTGCCTGGGCGGACGATATTAGGTAATCCACAGAAAGAGTAACACTTTCCGATTGCACAATCAAGGTAACACTCTTGAGATTATTGTCAAGAGAAAAATGCCGATATTTCAAACTATTTTGCATAATACTTGGTGGAAAACCATGATGGGAGCGAATTCCCGGCAACCCACCGTTATCAGCACCCAATCGAGTGGTCCGATTCAATCTCTGCCGGGAATCTAACAGGCCGATCCAAAACAGCGCTTTGGCCCGAACTCGCTGTTATCCACAAGGATTGTGGATACGTTGTTGGTTGGTTGTTGAAAGCATGGAAATATAATGCTAATCAAAGAGTTACGCTTTCCTTGGTTGTGGATAACCGTCCGCCCAAGCAGCTAAGAACTGGGCCTCCTGTAATTAACGCCATATAAGTAACTTATGGAAATTGATTTTTTCAGTAACAGGTCGAATAGCGGCCAACGGCAAATTCTCCGGGCCTGCAACCTAAGCTACAAGCCTGAGACTCAGGCGTATACAGTTTACCAAAATAAAACACAATTTTTAGTAGTGTGGGACTTCCCGACTACTACATATTGTACCCGCAGCCGAAAATAGAGGGTTTGTAGCTCAGATAGCGGCTTTGGATATGATAAGATTATTATAATCTGTTAGGCAGCACTGGATTATCAGGATTTACTTCCTGGACATGGATTGCCCGGTCCTGATATTTTTTTGCGCCTGTACTGGAGGCATAGATTGAAGATAGACCGATATTTTACGCGCGAAGGGGAGTCACCCTATTGCCGCCTCAATTTTGAGAAGCGTTCGTCGGAGATCAGAAACCCCGACGGTTCCTCGGTTTTCAAACTTGATGATGTTGAAGTGCCGGCGGGATGGTCGCAGGTGGCCGTTGATATCCTGGCACAGAAGTATTTCCGCAAGGCCGGAGTGCCCCAGACTGATGAGCAGGGTCAGGCGCTTCTGGATGAACAGGGGAAGCCGTTGTTGGGGGGCGAAAAAGATGCTCGGCAGGTGTTTCATCGATTGGCCGGCTGTTGGCGGTACTGGGGCGAGAAGCACGGATTCTTCGAGAGTGAGCAAGACGCGCAGAGTTTCTATGATGAGTTGTGCTATATGCTGGCCGACCAGGTGGCGGCGCCCAATTCGCCGCAGTGGTTTAACACCGGTCTGCATTTCGCATACGGCCTCGGTGGCGCGTCCAACGGTCACTTCTATGTCGACCCCAACTCGCAGACATTGACCCGCGCCGCCAACGCCTATGAGCACCCGCAGCCGCATGCCTGCTTTATTCAATCGGTCTCTGATGATCTTGTCAACGACGGCGGCATTATGGATTTGTGGGTGCGTGAAGCTCGACTGTTCAAGTACGGCAGCGGAACCGGCACCAATTTTTCCAATCTGCGCGGTTCCGGCGAGCGGCTTTCCGGCGGCGGTCAATCATCCGGGTTGATGTCGTTTCTGCGTATCGGCGATCGTGCCGCCGGGGCTATCAAATCGGGCGGCACCACCCGGCGCGCGGCCAAGACGGTCTGTCTCGATTTGGATCACCCGGATATTGAGGAGTTTATTGCCTGGAAAGTGGTCGAGGAACAGAAAGTGGCCGCCATGGTGGCCGGCTCGACTGCTATCCGACGTCAACTGCACGAGATTTTCGAGGCCACCCGCGTGGCCGGCGGCAACGGGGATGCGGTCGTCGAGACCGACCCGGCCAAAAACGATGCTCTGAAGAAGGCGATAGGCGCTGCCCGCCGCTACGCTGTACCTTCGGCCTATATCAAAAAGATCCTGGAATTGGCCGTCCAGGGCGTCATGGAGATCGAGTTCATTCAACTCGACACCAACTGGGAAGCCGATGCATACCTCACGGTGTCGGGACAGAACTCCAATAACTCGGTGCGAGTACCCAATAAGTTCTTCGAGGCCCTCCAGGAGAAGGGCGAATGGGAACTTACGCGACGAACCGATGGGAGCTCGACTCGGTCCATAAAGGCGTCTGAACTTTGGGACAAGATCTGTTACGCCGCCTGGTCGTGCGCTGATCCCGGTGTGCAATTCGACACGACCATCAACGAATGGCACACCTGCCCCAAGGACGGCCGCATCAACGCCTCCAACCCCTGCTCGGAATACATGTTCCTGGACGACACCGCATGCAACCTGGCCTCGATTAATCTCGGCAAGTTCCTTCGCGATGACGGCTCTTTCGACATCGAGGGTTACATGCACGCCATCCGAGTGTGGACGGTGGTGCTGGAGATTTCGGTATTGATGGCTTCATATCCCTCGCCTAACATTGCTCAAAAGAGTTTCGAGTTCCGTACCCTCGGCCTGGGTTACGCCAATCTCGGTTCGGTGTTGATGCGGATGGGCATTCCTTATGAATCCTCGGAGGCCTACGCCTGGTGTAGTGCTTTGAGTTCGATGCTGAGCGGACAGGCCTACCTGACCTCGGCTGAGATGGCCAGGGAACTGGGACCGTTCAGCGCCTACTACCGCAACCGCGACATCATGCTGCGAGTGATTCGCAACCATCGCCGGGCTGCTTACAACGCCGACCCATCGGAATATGAAGGCCTGACCGTCAAGCCGTCCGGCATGAATCCGGCCTATCTCCCCGAGGCAATCGTGGAGGCAGCCCGGGTGGTCTGGGACCAGGCATTGGAACAAGGTGAGATTTATGGTTTCCGCAACGCCCAGTCCACGACGGTAGCGCCGACCGGCACCATCGGCCTGGTTATGGATTGCGACACCACAGGTATCGAGCCCGACTACGCGCTTGTGAAGTTCAAAAAACTGGCCGGTGGTGGTTATTTCAAGATTATCAACAGTTCCGTCCCGATGGCGCTGCGGCGGCTCGGCTACTCAGCGGCTGAGACCAAGGATATCATTACCTATGCCACGGGTCACAAGACGCTTCGGCAGGCGCCCTTTATCAACCACGAATCGCTCAAGGCCAAGGGGTTCGGCGATGAGGAGTTGGACAAGTTAGAGCAAACGCTTGCCGACGTCTTCGAGATAACGTTCGCCTTTAACCGTCACACCCTGGGTTATGAGTTCCTGATCGTCACCCTCGGTTTGTCGGAAGGCGCCCCCGATGCCTGGGATTTCAATCTCCTGCGCGAACTTGGCTTCACCAAAGATCAGATCGAGTCAGCCAACGAGTATTGCTGTGGTACTATGACACTCGAGGGCGCGCCGCATATTAAGGACGAGCACCTGCCGATTTTTGACTGCGCCAGTCGTTGCGGCAAAACCGGTGTTCGATTTATCAGCTATGAGGCACACATTCGGATGATGGGCGCGGCGCAGCCGTTTATCGCAGGCGCTATTTCCAAGACCATTAACATGCCGTCCGAGGCTACTATCGACGACGTTAAGAAGGCGTACCATCTGGCCTGGGAGACGATGAACAAGTCTATAGCCATCTACCGCGATGGTTCCAAGTTGAGCCAGCCGCTCTCGGCATCGCTGCTCGATGAGGATGAAGAGGAACAGCCGGAGACGCTGTCGGTGGGTCAAATAGCCGAACAGGCCGCGCGCAAAGTGGTCTATCGGTATATCGCCAAACGGCGGAAACTGCCCAACCGACGTGGCGGCTACACTCAGAAAGCGGTGGTTGGCGGACACAAGATCTATCTGCGCACCGGGGAGTATACCGACGGCTGCCTGGGTGAGATCTTTCTGGACATGCACCGCGAGGGTGCGGCCTTTCGTTCGCTGATGAACAGTTTTGCCATCGCTATCTCGCTTGGCCTTCAGCACGGAGTGCCGCTGGAGGAATTCGTCGACGCTTTCCTGTTCAGTCGCTTTGAACCGAACGGACTGGTGCGCGGCAACAAGTCGATCAAGATGTCAACTTCTATCATTGACTACATATTCCGTGAACTGGCAATAAGCTACCTTGGACGTAATGACCTGGTGCATGTCTCTGAAGAAGACCTGCGCGGGGACACCCTGGGTGATCCGAAGGATGGGTCGGTCGAATTCGAAGAGGAAGAGACGGCCGATGCATCTATTACGGGAATGGTGACGACCGGAAGTCGCACCGCCAAGGATATCCACACCGCCCACTTGCGGGTCCGTCTGGACGGCTCCGATAACGGCGGCAATGGAAACGGGAACGGGCAAGGTAAGCAGGGACATCAAGGAGGAGGTAAAGCCGATGGTAAGCCGCTGGAGAATCAGGCTTCAGAGACGGCAACTGAAGAAACGGAGGCTGTGCTTGAGTACGTTGCCGCGGCGGGGTCGACGACTGCCGACGAAGGCAGCCACAGACTCCACCACGCCATCAGAGCAGCAAGGATAAAGGGATATGAGGGAGACATGTGCGGTGAGTGCGGACAGTTCACGATGGTTCGCAACGGCACCTGTCTCAAGTGTGAAACCTGCGGCGCCACGTCGGGCTGCAGCTAAGGCCGGACAAGCCGGCTTTCTCGCGCTTCGCGCGCTGCTCTACGGGACGCGAGCGATACATACCTCGTCCTGAGCGGAGTCAAAGGGTGAGTACTCAACAGCGAACGGGTCCCACAGCCCCGCCCTGGCGGGGTGGAGCACCCGGCGTGTCACCCCTGCGAAAGCAGGGGTCCATCCGATTCCTGATGCATCGGACATATTGCGGATGGATTCCCGGCTTCGCGGGAATGACAGAGATGTTGAGGTAGGTCGAAACTGTGGGTTCGCTGATTAAGGAACAGACGAGGACGTCTGCCGCCCACGGCAAAGGGACTCGACTGCGTCATGCTGAGCGGAGTCGAAGTAGACGCATCTTTGGATTGAAACAGGAGACTCTTTGTAGGGTCATTGGATGACCGACCCTGCTTAGGGATGAGCGCGGCGCCACTCGGTAGCAATATCGGGTGGCGTCTTTGTATGTGTTTCAAGTTTGTTGCCGGCTGGGTGGCGTGGTCAAACTTGTTTGGCCATGGACAGAAGAACAACCCGCCCCAAACAAGTTTGAGACGGCCACCCGGCAATGCTCCCCTCTTGCTTTCCTGTCCGTTTCCACCGTTATTGTCGGCACTGACAAGAAACAGATCCGAAAGGAAAGACATGACCACCGAGACAAAGACAGCACCTAAACAAATTCCACAGCGTTCGGATATCGATGAGAAGTTAACCTGGAACCTGGCCGACATCTACCCGTCCGACGAAGCGTGGGAAAAAAAGTTCAAGCAAGCCAAAACGTTGATCGACAAAGCCGGCGAGTTCGCGGGCAAACTCGATCATTCACCTCAGACATTGTACAACTGTCTCAAGGCGCGCAGTGATCTGGGGTTGATCTGTTCAAGTCTGTACCAATACGCGCATCTCAACCGCGACCTGGACAACCGGCAGTCGGAGTATCAGGCGATGAGTGACCGGGCGGCGAATCTTAATTCAGAAGCAGCAGCGGCTTTCTCCTATGTTGAGCCGGAGTTGCTTGCCATAGATGAGGCTTGCCTCCTGGAGATGGCCGATCAGTTTGAGAAAACCGACGAGTACGATTTCTACATCAAGGAACTGATCCGCAGCCGCAAGCATGTGCGTTCCGAAGAGGTCGAGGAGTTGCTGGCGCAGTCGGCGGTGATGGCGCGTGGCGCGGAGTCGATTTTCACCATGCTCAATGATGCCGACCTCAAGTATCCGGCGATCAAAGATGAAGACGGCAACGACGTCACCCTCACCAAACAGCGCTTTGCCAAGTTTATGGAGTCATCGGATCGTCGCCTCCGCAAAGATGCGCACGAGGCGTTTTACTCCGTCTACAAGGACCACGTGAACACTACCGGCGCCTCGCTGGCCAGTGGCGTGAACCGCGATCTCTTTTACAGTCGCGCCCGCAAATTCGACAACAGTCTTCACGCCGCTCTCGATGGCGACAACATCCCGTCAGAGGTATATCACTCCCTGATCAAGACGACCGAGTCGCAGCTTGAAGGTCTCCATCATTACATCGCCTTGCGTAAGCGGCTGTTGAAGCTGGACGAAATCAAAATGTACGACCTGCTCTGCCCGCTCTTTCCGGAACGTGACTACGAAGTGCCGTACGATCAGGCTGTCCAGCAAACGATCGAGGCGCTGCAACCCCTTGGCAACGATTACCTCAGCACCCTGAAGAGAGGGTTCGGCTCGCGGTGGGTCGATGTCCTTGAGACGGAGGGCAAGGGGAGCGGCGCGTACAGTTGGGGGAATTACAGCGTGCATCCGTTCGTACTGATGAACTACAATGACACCGTCGATAATATGTTCACGCTCGCACACGAACTGGGGCACGCCCTGCACAGTTTCTACTCCAACAAAACACAGCCGTATCCGAAGGCGCAGTACTCGATATTTGTCGCCGAGGTAGCATCCACGTTGAATGAGGGACTGTTGGTGCAACATCTGCTGTCGAAGGCAACCGACAAACTGGACAAGCTGTATATTCTCAATCGCCACGTCGACAACACAGTCGGTACGTTTTTCAACCAGGTCATGTATGCGCACTTCGAACTGGATATCCATGAACGGGTCGAGAGAGGCGAGGCGTTGTCACCGGACATGCTCAATGAGTTATGGGGAGAGTTGATCCAGAAGTACTTTGGCCCGGAGTTGTCGCTTGATGATCTTAGTAAACTGAAGTGGAGTCGTGTCCCGCACTTCTATCTGAATTTTTACGTCTACCAGTATGCGACCTCGTACACGGCATCGCAGGCTATCCTAGATAAGTTCCTGGCTGGTGAGCAGGGACTGATAGAGAGATACCTGAAGCTGATTTCCTCTGGTGGCAACAATCACCCGATCGAGCAACTGAAACTGTGCGGCATCGACATGACCACGCCGGCTCCGGTCGAAGCCACCCTCAAACTGTTCGCGGACCAGATAGACGAGATGGACAAGCTGACGGAATGAAGTAACAATCGCAATCTA
>JAUXBJ010000029.1 GCA_030619425.1 bacterium | reverse complement strand
CTTCGACCTACCGGACGCCGCGCACGAGGACGTACACCGCGCACGTGAACAAGAGAAGATGGACCCCGGCCTGCGCCGGGGTGACAGGGGGGCGCGGGAATGACAGGCAAACAAGTTCGACCATGCCACCCGACGGCCCTTCGACTCCGCTCAGGGTGAGGTTTAGGACGCTCAGGGTGAGGTCAGTGAGTGGCCACCCGATCCGCCTGAAAATCCGAATCCTGTTGACAATTTGCGCATATCAGGTAACTTGTTATCGGTCAGGCTATTGCGCGGCGCAACGAACGCAGAAAGTGTGGAACTAAGAGACGGTTGTTGGGTACTATTAGATAGAACCGATCAGTAAAGGCAGTAGATGGCAAAGAAAACCGAAAAAGAAATCGATTTCGAACTGATCAAGGCAATCCAGAACGGCAATATGGTGGCCTTCAATAATATGGTCGATCGGTACAAGGATCGGCTGATGAATGTTATCGGGCGCATGTTGTCCTCGAATGAGGAGGCTGAGGATATCGTTCAGGAGACCTTCATCAGAGTCTACCAGCATCGGCAATCATTCAATTTCCAGCACTGTTTTTCGACCTGGATTTACACGATTGCGCTGAACCTGGCCCGCAATGAACTGCGCAAGCGCAAGAAGTTCAAATTCTATGACATTTTTGATATGCAGGGCAACGAAGCCGAATTCGCCGTTGAGGCCAAACTTCCCACACGTCTGCCGCAGGTGCTTGAGGCCGCGGTAAAAGCACTGCCTGAGAAATATCGGACGGCGTTCATTCTTCGTGATGTTCAGGAGATGTCCTACGATGAGGTAGCCAAGGTTCTTGGTGTACCCCTCGGCACCGTAAAGTCACGGGTCAACCGGGCCCGCATGATCCTGAGAGAAAAGCTGCAACCCAGAATGGAGGAATACAATGCGTTGTCAAAAGGTACGCTCCTTCCTGTCAGCTTATTGTCGTGACGAATTGCAGAGCAATCGTCGGCGGCAGGTGAGCGAGCATCTTTTGGGTTGTCCCGCCTGTCGGCGTCAGGAGGCCTTTTGTCGCGATATGAATACGGCCTCGCAGGAGATGCCGACGCTGAAGGTTACCGACGGGTTCAATCAGCGACTTCTTCAGCGAGTGGCTCAGGAGCGGTTTGCTGAGACGCGGACCAAAGCACATCTGCCCAAGGCAGCGCCGTTGTTTATGTGGCGCAAACTGGTACCTGCGGTGGCCACCGCATGTGTAGCGCTCCTGGCGGTTATCGTTACTCTCTCGCCTTCGTTTGACGGCACTTCGCCTCAATACGCGGCCACTGAGAGCGGGCTGGATGATTCCTACCTGACTGTTCAGCCAACCGGCAATCCGAATATGACAGTTAGGCTCAAGGATGACTGGTCGTTGACCGATCATTTGGCGCAGGCCGAGAGGATCAACCGTATCAGCAATAGCGTTATTCCCGCCAGCAGCTTTTCGCGGACGGGCTATTCCGACGGTCTGGCTATGCTCACTTCCGGGAGCAGTCGGCCGATGCCGTTTGTAGCCAACTATTTTCGAATGCGACCGGTAGTGAGGATATTCGTTGTGCCGCAGTCGACGGTAGAGAAGGAGGGTTCAGACGCGTACTAAACCGCTAAAGATTTCTTTTTCGACCGCCCGACGGTTCTTACTAAGCTGTTTGGCGGTCTTTTTTACCGGGTCAGCTTGCGCCGCCGATAGCTCTCTTTACAATCTTGAAAGCGGACTGAGTGAGTTGATCTACGAAATCTCTCGCTCAGTCGTGACAGTAGAAGCGACAAGGTCGGTGCCGGGAGATCTGCTTGAGGGTGCGGCTGACGAAGCCGTGCATCGGCTCATCACATCCGGCACCATCATAGACAGCGTCGGTCACATCATTGTGGCTGCCGTGTCCGTAACCGGGTATGACCAGATCGTGGTCAGATTCGAGAACCGCCAGTTGCCGGCCCGACTGGTCGGGATCGATTATCACACCGGGCTGGCCTTGTTGAGCGTCGGTTACCCCCTGGGCCAGCCGGTCCGACTGACCGAAAAGCACGGCTGTGTCGGCCAGATGATTGTCGCTATCGGCAATGCCTACGGACTGAGGGCGAGCCCCACTCTGGGTTTTTGCGCGGGGACGCGGCCGGACGGCTCTCTGCAATTTTCAGCAGCCATCACTCCCGGCACCATCGGCGGCGGGGTTTTTGATCTGGCCGGCCGACTCCTGGGAATGGTGATCGGCGGGATCGGCCGAGATGGTTCAGGCGAAACCGGCCTGGCCGTTCCTGCTCATAAACTGCCGACAACGGTCAATCATTTGCTTACCCGGGGCGATCGGGTGGCGGGATATATCGGCATCACCACCGCCGATATTGAAATATCACCCGGAATTGAACTGACTCCGCCGATTCAACCAGCTTCCGCGGGAGGACGTCGGCTGATGATAGTGGAAAAAGGCACCATCGTCACCGAGGTCATGGACGATTCGCCCGCTTCCAGATCGGGGCTGCGCAAAGGCGACTTATTGTTCAGCATCGGCAACAGATCGATCGGCTCCGCCTTCGAGTTGATGAACCGGGTACGACACAGTGCTCCGGGGGGAGTAATTGAACTCGGTGTCATCCGTCATAACCGTCCCTACCTGATAAGAGTGAATGTCGGTCAGCGCCAATTGTCGCCGGTGGGAAACTTCTCAGCCGGTCAACTGACGCCGAGCCCCAGCGCTCATACCAGGGACTCGATTTACCGCGAGGTGGAGCGCTTGAAGCGCTCACTGATCAAACTCGAGAACCGGCTCAGAAATCTCGGCCCCTAATTCTATATTGCCAACCGACGTATCCTTGACTAAGTTGTCAGGGATGAGTCACGCCGTTTATCCGGATAAGTTCCTGGCCTGGGCGGTTTCGTTTCGAGGCGAGAAAGACGCCGTATCCAGACTGTTGGCGGGGTACTCGGCCGCTATCGCACTGGCCGACGAACCAGCCCTTTCCATGATGATTAAGCTGGGCAAGGACCACTCCCTCGGCCACCGCGAGTTCTATGAGATGGTCCTGCAGTCCCATTTGTTTCTCGGTTTCCCCAGAATGCTGATTGCCGCCGAACATCTGGCCGACCAGTTTGAGGGGATCAGTATGTCGTCGGTGACCGAACCGGTCACACCCAACGAATCACAGGCTTGGTTCGAAAACGGTCTGACGCTCTGCCGCCGTGTCTATGGCACCAGCTTCGATCCACTCAGAACGCATGTCGAGGCGGTCGCGCCTGAGGTGTTTCGATGGATGATTATCGAGGGTTACGGCAAAGTTCTGTCGCGGCCGGGGGTGTCAGCGATCGATCGTGAACTGGCGATTGTCGCCTGCCTGATAATCGAGAACCGACCGAAGCAACTGCACTCACACATGAGAGGGGCTCTAAACGTGGGAGCCGATCCGGCCCTGGTTCGTAGAATCATAGAGGACCAGAAAGACTGTGCTCCGAACGGATTCCGAGCAGCGGTGTCATTGCTGGATGGAATTACCGGTGAACGATGAAGAGACTTGCCCGAATCCTCGTTATCCTCCTGGCCGTCGGCATCATTGCAGTGGCCGGTATCTTCGTGTACCTTTTCACGCTGGATGGTTTGGAGTCTATCATCAATCGTCGTCTCTCCTCGCTGTTCGATGAACGGTACAATCTGGAGGTGCATGTTGGAAAAGTGGCCGGGGACATCCTGAGCGGAACCGTTCTCGAGAATGTCACGATTCACTATGTCGATTCTACCCACCGCTACCTGTTGGCGGACATTCCTCGCATCACAACCGCCTACGCCTTCTCAAATCTGTGGCGCCGCAACTTCCTTTTTGAATATCTCTTCATCGACTCAGCCGTGATCACGGTGGTGTGCGATAGCGTCGATGGCTGGCTGATCCCTAAGTTCCCGCGCCGGTCCGACTCGTCCAAGGCCATCACACCTCCAAGCTTCACCGTGGAAATGCTGGGTTTGAGTGATGTCACGGTTCGTGTTATCGAAGGCGTCGACACTCTCGGGATCGAAGATATCAACCTTGTTTTGGCACTGCAATCGACTGATGGAACCTATGGCATCAGTGTTGAGCGTCTGGAATTTGCATCAGCCGACAACCGGCTGCGCCTTGATGCTGCCGGCGGCAAACTGACCTACGATAAAGGCCGTTTTCTTCTCAAGGATCTTCTTCTTCATGCGGATGACACGCATCTGCGCCTGAGCGGCAGCGTAACCACGACTGAACCACGGTCGGCGGCGGTTTCGTTCGACATCGACAACCTCGACCTGGCCGAGGTCGCGACTTTCCTCGGACCTCGGCTTCAGGGCATAGTTGATCTTAACGGCCAGGTTCTGCTGCAAGACGAGAAGCTGAGCGGGAGTGTCGATATCGGCGGCCGCTTCATGTTTGCATCGTTTGAAAATCTGCATGCGGACTTTCGGTTTTTCAACAAGCATCTGTTTCTGGATAGCTTGTACGGCACTATTTTGGGTTCATGCGGTATTGATGGCAGCGGCGAGATTGATTTCTCGACCAAACCGGAGAAGTACCAACTCAGCGCCGACCTGCGAGGTTTTAACCTCAAGGAACTGATTGCTAACAGCTTCCACTCTGATCTCAATGGTCGGATCGACCTGCGCGGAGAATCGTTTAGCAAGCGCACGCTGACCTTGAATATCGGCACTGAGTTGTATGACTCGGAGTTTCACGGCTATCATTTTCACGAGGCGACGGGCGAGTTGGTTATCACGACCGACTCGCTGGTTTTTGTCGATCCGTTCCGGATTGATTATTTCGAGAACAGCTTTCTAATCGCAGGCTGCGTCGAGTATAAGGCCGAAACCAACCTTACCGTGACCGCCGACCTGCGCAACCTCGACCGCTACCGGGGCAAACTGTTTGTGGATCGACCGGCCGGTCGGGGACGGGCCGAAGCTCTGGTATGCGGTCGCACCTCCGACCCTGACTTGAGGGGACACTTTGAATCCGATTCGCTATGGTTGTATGGATTTTTCAGTCGTGATTTTTCGGCGGAGTTTGATCTGGCCCGGTTTCTCACCGGTCGGGATGGTTTTGTGCAAGTTTCATGTTTCGACGGCAACGCCTATGGTATTCCCTATGATACTTGCTACAGCTATCTCACCGTGGATTCCGACAAAGTGTCTATAGACACTGCTCAGCTGCAAAACGAGTTTTCTTCGGTGGTGACGCAAGGTCTTCTCGATTATGGCGCGTACCCGATGCAACTCGATTTCGATTCGTTAGCTCTGGAAGTGTTTGATGTCGATTTCTACAATCGCATGCCGCTTCTGATTGAGATCGACTCGGCCGGGTTTGAGTTTCGCCAAGCGGCCATCGTCGACAACGGCGCTATGATCGCAGTGCGAGGGCGGGCCAACTTCGACGAATCACTCGACCTGACGATCCTGGCCGATAAGGTGCCGGCCGACCCCTGGATTGATCTGTTCGACGAGGAACTGCCGTTCGGTGGTCGCCTTTCCTGCGATATCGGAGTACAGGGTGATTTGAATCAGCCGATCCTGGAGGTGCGAACCTCGATAGACTCACTGGTCTATCGCAACCTCGTGCTTGGTAATCTCGTGGTCGGGGCGCACTACCGCGACCAGCGCCTCGATATCGACAGCCTGATCGTTTTGTCTGATCCCGGTGAGTATCGGGCCGACGGATACCTTCATGTGGACCTCGCCTTCACATCGGACGCTATCGAACGTTTCCCCGACCGACCGATGGACATTCACATCACCGCCAACGACCGACGCTTTGACCTCGTCAGTTTGGTGCTGCCCTCGGTGGAACAACTCGATGGTGACTTTGCAGCCGACTTCACTCTGTCGGGTACTCCGAACGCTCCCAACCTGGAAGGGGACGCGCATATCAGCCGGGCGCGATTGAAATACTTTGACCTCGAGGATCCATTCTATACTGACTCAGTCGGTGTTACCATGCACAATAACCGCATCTCGATTGCGCAGGCACAGGTATACTCACCAGACCCCAAGCATCGTGTTTTCCTCGATGGTGAAATTATCGTCAAGTCGCTCGATAATCTCTATTACGATATCGACGTTACCATCCCGGACCCGCTTTCGGTATCCTACGAACTTGAGGACATCAAGGCCAAAGCCAGGTCGAAGCTTCATGTCGGCGGAGACAGTCCGCCCTTGGTAACCGGCGATGTCGAACTGGTATCCATGAAATACCTGGTCAATTTCGCTGAACCGCATGAAGGCTCTCCGATCATGGCGGCGCTCACAATGGAGAATAGTTGGAACCTGGACCTGAACATCGATATTCCCTCCAACTACTGGATCAAGAATGATGATATCAACGCCGAGCTGGCCGGCCAGTTGAATCTGATCAGAAATGATGGGGTCATACGTTTTATCGGAGAAATGGAGATTCTGCGCGGACGCGGCTTCCTGTTTGACAAGACGTTTAAGCTGGAGCCGGGTGGACGCGTGTTTTTTGAGGGCAATGAGGTGCCGAACCCACAGTTGGATATTATCGGACACACCCGAGTGGCCGCCGTGGGTCAGTCTCCGCTGGACGAGCAGGAAGTGACCCGGGAACAAATAGAAGTCTGTATCCACGTCACCGGCACGCTCGATGTGCCTGACATAAACGTGTGTGACGGCTCTCAGCTTTCCCGTGAAGAGATCGTGCCACTGCTGGTTGCGAACTACTATACGTCTGACTCGCTAACAGCCACCGGTCGGCTGGAGCAAAGCATCTCCGGAATCGTCGGCTCGCGGATATCTCAGATCGGCAGCCGCCGGCTCAACAAGCTGGGCGTTGAAACTTTTGAGATCGATCCTTACTATGAAGGCGAGTTCGATCCGCTGAAAGCGCGCGTCACCGTCGGATTCTACACTGCTCCCAACCTCTACGTTTACGGCCGTTCAGCTCTGTCATTCGAGAGCTTGCAGGAGGTAGGTGTCGAGTATCGTTTCAATAAGAACTTCCTGCTTGAAGGACGTTTCGACGAGGAAGAACTTTATCGGCTCAGCTTCAAGGCACACTGGGAGTTTTGATGGCTCGATTGATACTGCCAATAGTAATTACTCTCTTGATAGTTGCTCAAATCCAGGCCGATAGTCGGGTGGAGCGCCTGAAGCTGCGGTGGCTGCGAGACAAGCCTGCCATAAGTGTAATCAATGTCGAAGGCAATTCTTACTTCAGCGAGACTGACATCCGCAAACGAATGTACTCCCGCAGCCGCTCCCTCTGGGGTACCCTCAAAGGTGACCGCCGCACGCGAGTTCAACGAGAATCGCTGGGACGCGACACCCTCGAGGTCAAGTATCTGTACTTCACAAACGGATTCCTTGGCGCTCAAGTTGCCCAGACGTTTGACGTCAACCCGGTCGATTCATCCGCTGTCATAAACGTATCCATCTCCGAAGGTCGCCGGCTATTCTACGGCAAGAAGACAATCACCGGCGACTACGACCACCAGTTGCATATCGACGTGTACAAACTAAGTGAGCGGCTGCGTCTGGAGAAGCCGATCAACCTCTTTGATCTTCGCCAGACTACGTTCGATATGAAAACAGTCTTCGCTAACAACGGATATCCCTATGCACAAGTCAGCTACCACCTCGACAGCTCTGTGGCCGACTCGTGGTGCCCTATCACATTCCATATAGAGGGTGGACAACTGGTTCACTTTGGCCAGGTTTCCCCGGCTGGAACTAACCGTTATCCCGACTACACGGTGTCAAGGGAGTCCAAAATCCACGAGGGCAAGCTCTACCGACGTCAGGACATTATTGACACTCGGCGGCGTCTCTTGGAGTCGGGGTATTTCAGTACCGCCTCGGTGGTACATTCCGAATCATCGACTGACAGCCTCAAGCCGAACATGATTCTCAGAGTCCGCGAAAAGAAACCGCTGTACACCACGTTCAAGACGGGTGCCGGTCAGTCGCAGGTGCGCGATATCGAATGGGATGTGTCGGCGGCTTTCGGCGGACGTAACCTGTTCGGTTCCCGTCGCTACGATTTGTCGGCTCGGCTAAAGTTCGGAGTTGGCGGCGGGCAAGGCCTGTTGGAACATATCTACCGCGTACGGTTCACCGAGCCATGGTTGTTCGGCACGCGAATGCCGTTGACCCTGGCAGCCGAGTGGGAACCGGGTGTCAAAGATCCGGAACAGAACTATCGAATTCAAAGCTGGACCCTTTCGGCTTCGACGGTGAAGAAGTTCTCACGCGAGGTTCGGGGCGCTCTCGGCGTGGAATACGAATCGGTCGAGATTTTCGGCGTCCCCGAGGACGAGGTCCAGTTTCTCAAAGATGAGCAGGGAATCGAGGTGCGGCGAAACGTCTACCTGGCTTTTCGTCGGGACAGCCGTGACCACATCTTCATCCCTCGCCGCGGGTCATTGACCGATTTGCGCATTGAGTTCTACGGCGGCTTTCTCGGCGGCGACAACCATTTCACCAAGGTCGAGGCCAGTTGGTCGAGTTTTCAGATCGTCTGGCCGGGATGGATCTCCGCCACCCGGTTCAAAGCCGGATGGGCACAACCATTCAGCCCGTCCCAGGAGGTGCCCATCGTCGATCGCTACTACCTGGGCGGCGCCAACAGTATCCGCGGCTTCAAAGTTAACTCCCTCGGTCCCAGATTGCCCGATGGTACTTTGGAGAAGGCCAACTTCATCGCTCTGTTCAACCAGGAATTTCGCTGGCAGACACTGCAAGTATTCCAGTTTATTCCCCTCCTCAAGGATGTGCTGGCTGTCTGGCCGCTGTGGCAATCGGTGTTCTTCGACATGGGCAACGGCTACCGCAAGCCCGAGGAGATGTCCCTGGATAACCTCGCCTACAGCTACGGCACCGGGGTTCAAATAGTCTCGCCCGCCGGACCTATCCGTGTTGACTATGCTCGACGGATCAAGACCAAGACGATACCTTTTGACTATCGCTGGCATTTTAGTATATTGTATGCTTTCTGACAAAGGTGTAGACATCGCCTTTGTGGATCACTTAATGCGACTTTCGGTGCGTATTTGTTGAGTGTTGACCAGGCATGACTAATAACTGAGTGAGTATGGAACCAATTTACCTCGATCATAATGCCACGACGCCGGTAGATCCTGCTGTGGTGGAAGCAATGCTTCCGTATCTGAATGAAGGTTACGGCAACGCCAGTTCCGTTCATATGTTCGGACGCGACGCCAAAGTGGCGCTGGAGCAGGCGCGCGAGACAATAGCAGGTGTCATCAACTGTGAACCGTCCGAGTTGTACTTTACGTCGGGCGGTACCGAGTCGGACAACATCGCCGTACTCGGCACGGCTTATCAGTATCGCAAAAAGAAAACGCATCTCGTCGTCGGCGCCACCGAACATCACGCTGTGATAGAACCGGTGGAACATCTGCACCATCATGAAGGTTTCGATCTGGACCTGCTCCCTGTCGACAGCGAAGGGTTCGCTTCGGCGACCGAACTCGCTAAGCTGATCACCGACCACACCTGCCTCGTCTCGATCATGCACGGCAACAACGAGACCGGATCGGTTCAGGATATTGCCGCTCTTACGGCCGTGACCCGCGAACGAGGTGTGCTCTTTCATACCGATGCCGTGCAGTCAATCGGCAAGGTTGAGGTGGACGCCAAACAGTTGGGCGTTGACATGCTGTCGCTCACCGGTCACAAAATCTACGGACCAAAAGGGACCGGCGCGCTGTTCATCCGCCAGGGTGTGAAGATCGCTCCCCTGTTTTATGGCGGCTCTCATGAAAAGAGACGCCGTCCCGGCACCGAGAACGTCGCCGGCGCTGTCGGTCTGGCCAGGGTGCTGGAGATTGTTGAGAGG
>JAUXBJ010000114.1 GCA_030619425.1 bacterium | reverse complement strand
GGATAATATCCCCAACCTGAATATCTCCCTGCCCACGGTTTATCCATTTGGCAACGGCAGCCGCGACGCCGACGGCAAGCTGCAACAGAAGTGGTATCACAATTTCACGCTTCGCTATTCCCCAAGCCTCCAGCACTTTTCGACGCGCACCACGCCGGACTCAACTATTGTCCATGAAGAAGTTCTCCTCGACAGTGTCTTCGTAGACAGTACCGGTCTGTGGGAGGTCACCACCGATACGGTCACGGTTCAGGACACGATCTCCTATCGGAGTCGCAAGCAGTACATCAAGCTGAATCACAGCCCGGCCGTCACCCTGCCACGAATCGCGTTGGGCCACTATATGAATATCATTCCCTCGTTTCGGTATAGCGAGACCTGGTTCAAGGTCTTTGGCACCGACCAGTCCGAGGCCCGCGGGATCGCCCCGGACACTTACCGCACTTATTCCTGGAGTACCGGCGTGAGCGCTTCGTCCAAGCTGTACGGCACTGTGCACCCCAATGTGGTCGGTGTAACCGGGCTGCGCCACGTACTGGAGCCACGTGTCAGCTACAGTTATTCACCGGAGGTGGACCGTCATCCTGAGGTTCGCGCCTTTGCCGGTGGCGGAGCCGGGAGTAGAAAAAGCTCGTTGGTGTCATTCGCTCTCAAGCAGGATTTCATGTCTAAGATCAAGAGTGGTGAGGACGAACGCAGCCTGAACCTGCTGACCTTGAATTCCACCGTCAGTTACAACTTTGAAGCCGACGACAAACCGTGGAGTATACTCAAGACCACATATCAGTCGACCGCGGTGCCAAATCTGAATCTTCACGGAGATTTCACGCACTCCCTCTATGATCCCGATACTGACGAACTGAGTTTTTTCTCGCCGTTTCGTCAAAGCTTCAGTTTCAATGCCAGCCTCAATCTTAAAGGGATTTTCCCTCTGTTCGAGGATACCGGTATTCCCAGAGGCGCTGATTCGGCCTCACAGCTTGGTGGGCAGGGAGCCGGCTCATCGGGCGGCGCTGGACGCGGCAGTTGGAATTGTCGACTCGATTATCGCTACAGCGAATCAGGGCGCGACGCTGCCTGGAGCAAGAGCAACTCTTTCTTCGTGCAATTCACTATGGCGTTCAACCTAACCGAAGGAACAAGAGTAACTTACACCCAGCGTTACGACTTCCTGGAAAGCAAGACGATCAACAGTTCGGTCAATATCGTCAAGAAACTGCACTGCTGGAGCGGCAGTTTGTATTGGGTGCCGGTCGGCTCCAATCGTGGCTTCGGATTCAAGCTGTTTGTCACCGATATGCCCGAAATCAAGATCGACAATGGACACGATAGCTTCACCACCGGTCTTCAGCGTCTCCGGTGATGCTTTTGAAAGTCCCAAAAACGCCGGTTTAACAGGTTTTTTTGACATTTTTATATTGACAGAGCCGGTCTCTTCTGGTTTTCTGTAGGTGTAATATAAGTAAACCGTAAAACCCTTTACCGACCCAAGGAGGGTGTAGAGAGATGACGAAAGATGAAATGATCGCCTTGATGGCGAGTGAGTCTGGAATCAGCAAGCGCCAGGCTTCCGAGGCGCTGCAAGCATTCATGGCCGGCGTGACGACCCAGCTCAAAAAAGGCCAGAAGGTCAGCTTCGCCGGCTTTGGGACGTTCACGATCTCCAAGCGCAAGGCTCGCATCGGCCGTAACCCGCAAACCGGCGCCTCGATCAACATTCCGGCGACCAAGGTTCCGGTTTTCAGGGCCGGTAAGCATCTGAAGCTGGCGGTCAAGAAGTAAAGCTTCAATCATGGTTCGCACAACGGCAGAGATGAAGTTCTCTGCCGTTTTATTATTGCGTACGATTTCTACTTTACCGACCTTGAAGGACGACCATGGCACGCAGAAAGAGCAAAAAGTCGATTGACCGCAAGAAATCAGCGCTGGGCGTGTTGCTGCTTCTGCTGGCTGCGTTGCTGCTGATTTCTCTGGTGACCCATGACAGGGTGGACGATCTTCGCATAACCGGCGAGATAGATCGACATCTCAACCCGTTTGAGCTTGCTTTTCGTAACCAGGGCGGGATGATGGGAGCCTACCTGGCCTACGTCACAACCACGCTGGTTGGTTGGTTGGCCTACTTCCTTCCGCTTGGTTTCATTTTCATTGCCCTTCGCCTGTTCCCCTCACGGTTGGCCGGTCGGCTCGAACTCAACAGTTTCCTGCTGTTTATCATATCGCTGCTGGGCAGCATGATCTACAACATCCATCTTTTGGCGGTCCGCAGTCTGACTTTACCAGACAGTACCATTGGTGGCTACTTTGGCCTGAAACTGACCGTGCTGTGCGTCAGGCTGGTCGGCCCGTTGGGATCGTACGTTTTCCTCGGAGGAGTTGTCCTCATTCTGCTCGTGCTCTACACTTCAATTACACCTTTACTTGCGGTTCGTTTGTCATTACCCGGCAGTGCGTTGGTGCGGCGGGTGTACCAGGCATCCCGTGGGCCGGTCACAACAGCCTTAAGCTTTGAGTGGGCTTCGGCTTTGCTGAGCCGCAAAGGCGGCGAGCCCGATAGCGTGGGGGAGGTCGACGAGCCGGGATTTGATCGGGTCGAGACGGCTCCCGATCAACAAGCGTCCGATGTCGGACCTGAACCTGCCGATGCCGCCGAGACTCTCAGGGCGAACAAGGAGGGCCGGCGTCGCGCGACGGTCGTCAGGAAAACCCAGAAGCTCCAGATGAAGTCGGTCGAGTACACTTATCCGTCCCTGGACTTGCTAAAGGAGAATCCCCAGCCCGGAACGACGGTCAACAATGATGAGCTGGATTTCACTGCTCGAATGCTCAAGGAAACGCTTGAAACATTCGGAGTGAGGATTGACGGTAATATCGATCGTTTCCCGGGACCAATCATTACCCGCTATGAGTTCAAGCCGGCGGCCGGTATCAAGGTGAATCAGATCATCAATCTATCCGACGATCTGGCTTTGGCCCTCAAGGCGCAGCGCATTCGGATCATTGCGCCTATTCCGGGCAAGGCGGCCGTCGGCGTGGAGATTCCGAACCGGTCGCCCCAGATAGTCTACCTTCGCGACATCCTGGCTGCCAACGCCTTCAGTAACGCTGACAACAAGCTGCCGATGGCGCTGGGCAAGACCACTTCGGGCAAGCCGTTCGTGGCTGATCTTACCAAGATGCCGCACCTGCTCATCGCCGGCGCTACCGGGTCGGGCAAGTCGGTCTGCATGAACATCCTGATTACGTCGTTCCTGTACCGGCTGCATCCTCACCAGGTGCGGTTCATCCTGATCGATCCCAAGATGTTGGAGCTTTCGATATATTCAGGTGTTCCCCATCTTGGTCGTCCGGTGGTGACAAAACCGAAACGCGCCGAGAAAGTGTTGGCTGACGCCGTGGTCGAGATGGAAAAGCGGTACCGCAGGTTGGCCGAGGCCTCCGTGCGCAATATCGAGGAGTTTAACGGGAAACAGAAAGACCCCGAGAATCGGCTTCCGTATATCGTGATATTCGTTGATGAACTGGCCGACATGATGATGTCGGCGACCTCGTCCAAGACCGAACTTCTTATCACCCGTTTGGCCCAGATGTCGCGTGCTGTCGGCATTCACCTGATCCTCGCCACACAGCGACCCTCGGTGGATGTGATCACCGGACTCATCAAGGCCAACTTCCCGGCCCGCATTGCCTTCCAGGTTTCATCTAAAGTGGATTCGAGGACCATCATCGATGCCAACGGCGCCGAGAAACTGCTGGGACGGGGTGACATGCTTTTCCTGCACACCGGTCGGCCGGAGCCGGTCCGTATCCACGGCGCTTATCTGTCGAGCGAGGAGACGGATGCCATTGTCACCTTCATCAAGGATCAGGGTCTCGAAATGTTCGCTCTGGAGAGCATGTCGCAGGCGTCGGGCGAACCGACCAAGGCCGAGGTGGATTTTGGTGATCCCTTGTTCAAGGAGGCCTGCGAGGTTGTGGTGCGTCACAAGCAGGGCTCGGTTTCACTGTTGCAGCGACGCCTCGGTATCGGCTATCAGCGTGCCGCCCGCCTGATCGACAAGCTGGAACAGGCCGGAATCGTCTCACCGTTTGATGGCAGCAAGGCCCGCGATGTCTTGGTCGACAAGGCTTATATTGATACCCTCTTTGCCGACCCGCGCGCGACTTCGACTTTGAGCACAGGCCAGAACTGAGTCAGCCGCAAAGCGTATAACTACCGTGACTACGAAATATCTATTGCCCTCTGTAGCCTGCATGGCGCTGGCGTTATCGGTCATCGCTCAAGCTGATGACGATTTTGACCGAATCAAAAGCCGACTTGCCGAGGCCGGTTGCGTCCGACTGGAGTTCATGAGCATTATCGAGTCTGAGATTTTTGATCTCGTCGATTCTGTGAGCGGCACAGCTTGTCTGGCCTCTGATGGGCGCTACCATATCACGCTCGGTCCTGACAGCTATCTTTACGACGGCCGATTCCTCTACAGTTTCTCGTATGAGAACAATCAAGTCCTGATCGAAACAGTCGGCGATACGACCGGTCACGCTCGCGAGATCACTTTTGTGACACGACTGGACGAGTTCTATGAAACGTTTTCTCTGCCGAGGGGAAACCGCTACCGGTTGCTCCTCCGCCCCGGAATCGCCGGTGATCTTCCCGATTCCATGATGGTGCTCATAAGCGGTGATCCGCCGGTTATCCGACGTCTCGAGTATTACGACATCAACGACGAGTTCAACCGCATCGAATTGCTCAACCAACAACTCGACACGATTTGCGCCGATGATGATTTCACGCCGGCCTTCCCGGACTCTGCTGAGACGGTGAAGCTCTTCTGATATGAAAATCTACCTGCACAAGCTCGGCTGTCCCAAGAACGACGTCGATGCCGATTATATCGCCGCCCGCCTGCTTAGCGACGGTCACGAGTTGGTCACCGATCCTCATTTGGCAGAGACAATTATCGTGAACACCTGTTGTTTCATCCTGCCCGCCCGCGAAGAGTCGATTGAAGAGATTCTATCATTGGCGAATCTGAAAAAGGAGGGCGGCCTGCAGCGCTTATATATTTCCGGTTGCATGGCCCAGCATTACGGTGACCAATTGCTGTCGGGAATGCCGGAGGTGGACGGCGCCTTTGGTCTGGGCGAGATTGATGCTATTGCCGAGGCCGTGGGTACTGCGGCTAAGCTGACCGGCACCGTGAAGACCGAGTCGCGCGAGCTTAGTTACTTGCACGGCCCCCGGCGCGCTGTCACCGACTCTTTTCCGTATGCCTACCTGAAGATTTCGGATGGTTGCAATCGTGGCTGCACTTACTGTGTGATTCCGCAGATTCGTGGAAACTTCCGCAGTCGACCGATGTCGGCCATTTTGGAGGAAGCCCAGTTCCTGGCCTCGGCCGGCAAGAAAGAACTGGTTCTGGTTTCGCAGGACGCCACGTTGTACGGGTGTGACCTGAAAGACAACGGCGATTTGATCGAGCTGCTGCGCAGACTGGACAGCACAGATGGTGTTCACTGGATACGACCGATGTACTTGCACCCGGCTCAGGTTAACGCGGAGTTGATCGAGTATATGACGGCCTCCAACAAGACCCTCGAATATTTCGACCTGCCGCTGCAACATGTGAACAGCAACCTGCTGGCAGCCATGGGACGTCAGACGGATCGCGATAGTATCGAGCGCCTTATTGAGTCCATCCGCGCCGCTTCACCAGAGGCTGTGATCCGGGCAACGTTTATCGTCGGTTTCCCCGGTGAGACCCAGACGCAGTTCGACCAGTTGTTTGAGTTTATGGATCGATGGAAACTGGATAGAGTAGCCGCCTTTGTTTACTCGCCCGAGGATGGCTCACCGGCCGCCGGAATGGATGGTCAACTCGCCGACGAGCTGAAAAACGAGCGCCTCGATCAACTGATGTCGCTCCAACGTGAGATCGCCTTTGACAAAAATAGTGCTTTGATCGGGACTGTTCAGGAGGTTATTATAGACTCCGTTGGACCCGACGGCCCGGCCGTGGGGCGGACGCGTGGCGACTGTCCCGAAGTAGACCAGGAGTTGTATGTCAGCGGCTCCGGAATCGCAGTCGGCGATATCCTCAGGGTCAGGGTTGAGGCCGCCGATGGGTATGATTTGCACGCAATGCCAGTTGAGGACTAAGACATGATTCAGGTAGAGAAAGTTGGAATTTACCTGTCCAAGTGGATCAGTTTTCTGGCGGTGTTCATCTATCTGATTCAGTCCGGTCTCTTGATCTTCCTCATCAAAGACAAGTTTGATCTCGAGCGACAGATCGCTTTTCAGCAAAAGCGGATCACGGAGCTTGAGGAACGATTACAGATTTTCAAAGCGATTGAGGATTTCCAGATCGGTTTCAGCGATGAAGAGGTCGGCCAATTATCTGATGTCGTCTACACCGAGAGTCGGCGCTATCATTACGACCCGATGTTTGTGCTGGCCATTATCATCACCGAGTCGTCCTTTCGCAAGGGGCAGGTATCGCCCAAGGGGGCACGCGGTCTGATGCAGATGATACCGTACGTCGGCGAAGATGTGGC
>JAUXBJ010000261.1 GCA_030619425.1 bacterium | reverse complement strand
TTGCGCTCTTTGCTTGGCGAAGGCGACCCGGAACTTATTCCCGGGCTGGAGTTGTCATGCCGATCGGGAAACGGTGAGTTGCACATGTTGGCCTATCTTTTCGATCCCGATACGGAATCCTTGCGAGTGGCCCTGGCCGACTTTCAGAATACGAGAGACGAGCGCGGACGTAAGATGGTTCAGAAACTCAACGAGATGGGTATTGAGATCAACTATGACGACGTCCTTGAGGTGGCCGGTTCGGCAGCGGTGGGTCGACCACACGTGGCCGAAGCACTCTACCGTCGAAAGGCTGTGGCCTCTTACGACGACGCCTTCCGGCGATATATCAGCAATCGCGGTCCGGCCTATGTGCCCAAACAGAATTTCGCATCGGCAGAGGCGATCACCTTGATACATAACGCCGGTGGGGTTACGGTGCTGGCGCATCCGATGATCGACGGCGCTGTCGACCGGATAGAAGAACTGGTGGCTCTCGGTCTTGACGGTGTTGAGGTGCTTCACCCCGACCACAAGCAGAACGAGACACAGAGGCTCAAAGAGATGGCAGCACGCTTTCGACTGGTCTGGACGGGCGGGTCCGACTTCCATGGTCGAGGTGGCCGCTGTGGTTCAGTTGGTTCGGAGGCGGTGCCGATAGAATGTTTACACGAACTCAAGAAGCGGGCTTCGCAGAGACAGGCTTTGCAGAAACGAGGATCAGTTTGAAAACGATGGCAACATGTCTACTCATTGTGGTGTTAGCGTCCATTGGCTGGGCCGGCGAGTCGTTGACTGAAGAACAGCAGATTCAGATTATCGAAGATTACATGCTGGTCACCAGGCAGCGTCCTGCTGAATCGATGGCCGCTCAGGATGACCACGATGATTCGTCGCCTTCACTGACATACAAGTGCGGCACACCGGCTATTCTCAGGTTCGTGACCAACTATGATAGACTGGACCAGGGTCTGCTCAAATCGCTCGGGGTTCAATTGGTTTTGAGGCCGACGAATCTCACCGATTCGGTCGACTCACCCAGGGGCCTGTTCCGCGTACACTATACCACTTTAGGTGCTGACGCTCTATATGGGGGAGCGGGGACGGCGGCTCAAATCGCCGACATAATGGACTCGGTCTATGCATACATCGTGGAGACGCTTGAGTACCCGGCTCCGCCCCAGGACGGCTACGAGCCGGGCGGGGACGAGAAGTATGACATTTACATGGTGAACCTCGGCAGCATGTTCTACGGGATGACATATGCGGATTCGCTCGGATTTGGTGATCCTCAGAAGGCCACGTCGTTTATTGAACTCAATGCCGACCCGAGGCGCTTGTATGGATACGAAAATCGTCCCATGGATGCTATCCGGGTGACGGCGGCGCACGAGTTTTTTCACGCTGTGCAATTCGGCATCGATTGGGGTGAGGCCGAAGACATTGGCACCGAGTACGATGAAAGGCGTTACTGGATGGAGATGTCGGCGGTCTGGATGGAAGAGGAAATCTATGATGACATCAATGACTATTACTACTATCTGGAGCACTTCTTCAACGTTCCTGAGTACTCGATTCAGCGATTCAATAGCATACTGGATCTGCATCCCTATGCGTCGGTCGTCTTCCCGATCTACTTGAGTGAGCGGTTCGGTCGTGACATTATCAGAGATATCTGGTTGCTTTGCGGAGAGCTTGGATTCGGTCCGAGTTTTCTGCAGGCCGCCGATTTAGCTATCTGGGAAGCGAGCGATCATACTCAGGATTGGACGTCGGCGTTCTCGGAGTTTGCCCTTTGGAACTATCTCACTGGAGAACGGGCCGATCTGACCATGCGAAATGGCTACAACTTAGACTTGATCACCGGCTACTCGGAGAAAGAGGCGTACCCGGCGATTCCGTTTGAGAAACTGCACTCCCATTATAAGTATCCGGTAGCGGTTGTAGCCAACTCAAACCTTAGAGAAAGCCCTCGCCACAACGGCGCCTACTACCTAAGTCTGCATCTGCTTGAGACGGCTGATATCATGCCCGACACTACCCTTTGGGTATGTGACACAGGCGCGGGTGAGTTTCCCAACTGTACCGATTCTTTTCAGGTGGGCGATACTCTCGGTTGGGGGTTTCCGTGGTACAGTTACGCAGTCAACGTTGATACCACCATCTTCAATATATACCTGTCTCTTGGCAGCCCCTACGTGCCGACGCTTCCTGACCCTTGGGGTGTGAACATTATTTATCAACTCAAGGAGGCGCCTGACTCTTTGATCGTAGAACGATATTATGCCGACGATGATGCCACTTATCAGATCAAGCTGCCGGATCACGCGGAGTATCGATCACTGACGTTTATCCTGACTCCGGCATCCAGCAATCGAGAGTTCTATGAAGTGCCTCAGCACCGCATAATGTGGGTTGGGTACCGTATCGGTGAGAGCAATTACGACTCCTTATTGGTTGAAGTTCCGGGGGCCGTACTGGACCCGTACCCCAATCCGGCCGTGGTTGAACAGATGGACCGACCGAGAGTGACTTTCCGTTTGAGAGTGCCGACCGACAGCGCAAGCTACCCTATGTACGGTCTTCCCTTTGTCGCTCAGGATACATACCTGCAGATCGATGTTTACACTATAGCCGGTGAACGGATCAAAACGGTCATTCGCAATGACCGGCAGGATGAGCGCACCGGGACGCAGCAGCGCGAAGGGGAGTTCCAGGCCGAATGGGATCTGACCAACGAGTCCGGCGCCGATGTGGCAGCGGGAGTCTACCTGGTGTATGCACGCCTATTCAATAATGCGAAACGTGGCGTCCTTCTGGCTGAAGATCACACCAAGCTGCTAATTGTTCGATGAAGCTACGGCCGCGATTGATTAGCAGAATTGCCCTGTTCTCGGCCCTCATATACGTTCTCTCTTATGCGACATCATATCTACCGAATGTCAGCTTCGTTTTTTTCATAGTTTTTGCAGCCGGGTATCTGTGGGGGGCGCAGGCGGGCGTGCTGGTCGGTTTGCTCGGTATGTGGCTGTGGAGTTCGTTCAATCCGTTTGGGCCGGCGGCGATTCCGCTCATGGCGGCTCAGATGATCGGCGCGGCGGCCGGCGGCATCGTTGGCGCCCTGTTTCGTCGAAGATGTAACCGCGCGGTGGATCAAATTACGTCGTTGCAGCTAATCGCTGTTTCGGTCCTCTGCACGGCGGCCTTTTATCTGCCGGTTAACACGGTGGACGCCTGGCTGTATCAGCCGTTTTGGCCGCGTTTTATCGGCGGACTACCATGGGCGGCGATCTCGCTGGTGTCAAACGCTGTGATTTTCCCTTTGCTTTTCGGCGTGGTGGTCCGTTTATATGACCGGGAAGGTAACCTTGAATGATCGCGCGCATTTGCATACTGACCGTTATCACAACGATTCTCTTCTCCGCTGTATCGGCGCAGGAGGCTGACTCGACTTATGCGGACACATTGGTGGATAGCCTGCCGCCGGTGTTGTCGGATAGCGTTGATATCCTTTCGCCCCTGGGTGACAGCCTCGCCGACACGAGCGCCGTTGGATTGAGTTTTGATGAACGGTACGAGCGCTACCGCCAGGAGCATCCCAAGCGGATCCCGGCACTGTCGTACTTTGACAGCCTGGCCCAGTACTTCGCATCGCCGCGCCTGAACCTGAGAGCGCAGCGCGACCGCTCGATCTATCATGATGCCGGTGGCTACTTCCGGTTTGATCCGTCCTACTTCACGCTGGATCACCAGATCACGCCGATGCGAAAAACAGTGCAGCCTTTTGGGCTGTCAGGCGACCGTATGAACCTGGTTATCAACCGCATGAGCGTGCATCCTTTCGATCATGTTGTCGAACCGGACGGATTGGTGGACCTCAATGATATGCCGACAGCCTTCGATCACGATTTGTACCTTATGGCTGGACCGGTCGGCCGTTTGTTCGGCGGGCGGCAGGTGATCGCCAGCCTGGTAACGCTCCCCAGGAGACCGAACGGTAATGAACCCGCGACGGCGATACTGGCCGACAAGGGGGACGTCAGCTACTCATGGGTACGGGGGCGGTACTCGCGACGGTTTCAGTCGGGCAAGCAGATCGATGCCTCGATCGGTTATCGAGAGTCGGAGGGTCCGTTCTTGGGCAGGGAGGACGATGGCTATCATTATGTCGGTGATTTCTACTTCCCGATTGGAGCGCGTCATGGTCTGAGAGCCGCCGGACAACTATACAATCGCGACGGCCGGTTGGCGGTACGCCCGGCGCTGGGTGGGGTGACGATCTCGCGGGATCGGTTTGACAGATATGCCGAACTGTCGCTTGATCGAAACAGCGACGACGGGAA
>JAUXBJ010000199.1 GCA_030619425.1 bacterium | reverse complement strand
CTTGTGGCGTTTTTCTTCCTCGGCGAAATCCAGGAAGATGGTCTTCATGTGCTTCTTGTCCATCTTCTCGGCCAGATCGGTGTAGAAGTCTGCGGCTTCCTGCTCCTTCTGGACGGCAAAGGTTAAGATTTCATCAACCGACTTAAAGTTCATTGTTTCCTCCTTATCGTTTTCAAGACAGCTTGTACCCGACAACGTCGAATGGTAGATCGTGGTTCCCGGAGCCATCGCTTTCATTTCAAGCGTCGGGGGATTATAAGCAATCGGGGCGATTTATCAAGCGGATTCTTGTAAGATCAACAAAGCAACTTGTAGGTCGAAACCCCTGGTCCGAAGGACCGCCGGAGGCGGGTTTCGACACCCTCGTAGGGCAGCGTTCCCGCGATGCTGCCGTGCGAAGCGCGTAGGACAGGTTTACCTGTGTCAGGAGCACCCTTCGACTCCGCTCAGAGCAGGCTCGGCTCCTGACCTACGAAGAGCTAAGGGCACGCCACCGGCGGCGGGCCGTCGTTGAACATGTAGTCGACCAGGAATACCAGGTCAGCTATATCATTTACTCCGTTTGCATCAAGATCAGCCTCCCCCAAACAGACCGGCGTGGGACCCTCATTGAACATATAATCTACCAGATAGACCAAGTCGGCGATATCAATCTGCGTATCACCGTTGTGATCGACGTCACCCCGAATGACGCAGCAGTAGCCCACGCAGGCATCGCCGAAGCCGTCCCAGTTACTGTCGGTCTGGTCTGGGTTGTAGACATACTCGCTGTTGTCGCAGCCGCAGTAGACACCGTCCCCGTCTTGATCATCGGCGCAGCCATACTGATACCCGTCAGGACCCAAGAAACCTGACCTGCAACGCTGATTTCGTTGTCACCTACGGACAGGGCGGCGGCTCCGGGCCGCCGTTGAACATGTAGTCGACCAGGTAAACCAAATCGGAAATGTCGATGTCCGACAGGCTCTCACTCGATCCACTGGCACAGCAACTGCCGTCGATGTTGGCTTCCTCGGCACATGTTGGCGCCGGCCCGTCGGTGAACATGTAGTCAACCAGGTAGACCAAATCGGAGATGTCGATAACATCACCGCCATCCATGTCGACATTACCTCGGATGGCGCCCATACAGCAGGTACCGCCGCCGGATGTGAAATCCTGCCAGTAACCATGTCGCAATTCGAAGCTGGCCGAACTGCCCTCTCCAACGGATGTCTGCCCAACCGTGCCCTGCAAATTGAAACTGGCGGAACTACCTTTGGTGCCTCCTGAAGAGATCACCTGCCAGTTGATCTCTTCACCGGCGCGCTGAGCGATGGCGGCGCGGGCTTCTTCGAGCTTCTGATCGATGTCGGCAGACTGAATGCTGACGCTCTTATCGCCGGCGGCAGCGGTTCCGCCAATCAGCAGCATGGCAGTTGTCGCGATAATGAGTGTTCCGTAACGCATACTACTTCACTCTCCCTTCGCGGCTTTCAATGATCTGCTTGAGCTGCTCGTTTTCGGGGGCCTCTTCGAACTTATCAATACCGCGCTCGGCACCGAAGCCGAACAACTCAGGGTGCCTGTAATTACCCTGTTCGTGAGCCTGTTTGTCAAGCTCTACATGAATCCTATGCGCTTCGGCATAACGGTCTTTCCGAATGCCAGTCACTTGCCACGACACTTTCACATTCGGCTGGTCAGTGGCGATGACGAACTGTGCGCCTTCGATTTCCTGTTCTATAATCGCCTGAGCGAATGTCCCAATGACCGTCAATTGATAGCGGAAATCGCTGTTAAGGGCGTCAAAGTAGTCCGGCATGGTGATAACGGCGCGACCTTCGGCATTAGTGGTCACATTGCCGTTGTAGACGTTCATCATGTCAGGCGACTCTACGAACGAATGCTGGAGGTATTTGTTCTCAGGATCGAGCGGATGGTCGATCCTGAAGCTGCCGGCATCTTTTGACAGCGTACCCATGACGTCAACGTTACCGTCGAATACCCCGGCCCAGTTTTCGGTACTGGCCCCACTAGCCGCAGCATAGATGCCGAAGTTCTGGCTCCCGGCGGCATCGTTAGCCAATCCATACAAAGCGAAGTTTGAGCCGGCGCCGCTGGCCGTACCGTAGACACCCCGCTTGCTGCCGGAGTTAAGCTGCGCCGAACCAACGACACCATAATTACCGGATGTGGAACTGTGAGCCTGGCCATAGACGCCGTAACCCCAGGTCGAGGGAGAGTCGATAGCAAAGCCGGACACGCCATAGCTGAAAGTGCCGGATGCGACCGATGCACCAAATACGCCGGTTGATGTGGGAGCGCTGCTGTTGTAGGCGCTACCGGACACGCCGATAGTCCATTCGGATCCGTTAATGGCCGTGCCACTGGCACCGGTGGCTCCCCAGCAATTGGTAGCTATTCCACGCACTCCTTCGTTACGGGCGATACCTCCGCGGGCTTCGCCGACCATTCCGATATACGCGTAGGCATCGCTGGTGCCGCCCGGATACGCAATGCCCTCCACACCTACGTAGTTGCTTTCGAAGCGTCCCCCGATGCCCCAGAAATCATTGGGGCGTGAGATACCACGAACGGCTACCGCATCGATATCCCCACCGCCAAGATACTGAGCGGTGAAAACAGCGCTGTCGGTTGTGCCGACGCTCGATGTGAATCTCCCGGCATGATCTTGTGCGGCATGGACGTGCAGCTTGGCATCCGGGCTGACCGTGCCCACTCCCACTTCGTCCGCGACGGCATCCAGACGCACAACGGCGCCGTCGTCGGTCCAGCCACCGCCACCGCCGGAACCACCAGTGGTCCAGTTGAGCCCGCCACTACCGTTAGTTGCAAGCACTTGGCCCGTGCTGCCGTCAGCGGTTGGGAACTCGTAGCCGGTAGCTTCATCGCCAAAACGGATGTGCGGCATGTCGACCATGAAGGTCGAGTCGGCGCTCAGTTTGCTGCCGATGCCGAATAAAAACGAGTAATCCCCCGACGCCATAATGGTGTCACCATATCCACCCAGGATGGCCGAGTAATCACCTCCCGCGATATTCTCGGCGCCGCCCAAGACACCGGAGTACTGGCCACCTGCTTCGTTCAGCCAGCCGCCGGCAACGGTGGCCGCCGTGTTATATGCCTTGTTGACACGTCCACCGCCGACCGTACAGTAATCACCGTTGGCCTGACTTTGGAAGCCGCCCGCGATGACGCTATAGCCACCGCCGGCATTATGGTTTTGGCCGCCGCCGACGAACGTGTGGGCACCTGTTACTGAGTTTGACTCACCACCAGCAATCGTTGAGAAACTGTTTGAAATATAGTTAAACTTGCCACCGGCTACAGTTGCGGCGCTGCCTGCGGCTCTGTTTGACCATCCGCCGCCAACGACTCCGTATTCACTGTCGACATCGTTGGTCAGGCCGCCGCCGATTGCACCATACGATGCGATTACTTCATTTCCATTGCCTCCGCTTATGACGGCATCCATGCCGCTTACACTATTGCTGACACCAGTAACAAAGGCGTTCGCGCCACTGTTGGTATTGGAATATCCGACATTTAGCTTACCGGATATTTCACCACCCGAAGCTCCATCAACAGTGCTTACTCGGAAGGCATACGGCACCGTCACTAACTGCGTGTACGGCATGGCTTCACCGCCAACGTTGATACCCAGCCAGCGCTCGGCGCTGGAGAAGACGAGGTCGGTAATCGGGGTTACCGAGCCCAGTTTGACGTTGAACAAACCATCGGTGACCTCGACGTCTTCCTGCAGCTCGCTCCAGGCGCAGGCGCTGCCGAGTGAATCGGAACAGATGCTGAACAGTATGTCGACAACGGCGTCCACAGGTTCCCCGCCGGTGTTGGTCAGCCGTCCCTGATAGTTGATCAAGGTCGGCACATCGGCGACAGATACCGAGGCAGCCATGATAATCAGGACCAGGGTCAGAACAGTTAGAGAGCTTCTCATTGTGATTCCTCCAATATCGTTTTGCTATAGTTCGTGAAGTCTTTGTAGGGATCAAACGAAGACAGACCTGCATGACAGAAGTGAGCCCAACCATGCCTTGGCCGGATTACGTCGGATCTACTGTTGTCGTATCTTTCCTCCTCCGTTCGAGCGTGACAGATAGGTTGAACACGTTGTCACTGCTACTCTGTAGGACCAATAATCGGTCCAATATAGCATAAACGCGTGATTTGTCAAGATGGATATCTGTCATCTATATTCTCTGGTCGCCGTTCATCGGAATTAGGGGATCGCATTCTGGTCAACGCGCTGTATCCAAATGACTTGACATCGCACCTCTCCGGATTATCATGATACCCAGCCGATTTTCTCGAAGCACCCCGATGGTGCGTAAGCAGCACAAGCAGGAGTTGTCAATGGCCGACAAAGAACCGAATGCGATCGTAACGCAAAGAATCGAAATCACGCCCCAACTGATTAAGATGCGAGTCGTCCCGGACGGTTGGGTCCTTCCGGAGTTCACTCCGGGTCAGTTTGCCTCGCTGGGTTTGCGGGGAACAGTACCCAGGGTCGGGACCGAACTGCCGGAGGAACGACCACTTAAGTATCCCGACAAGCTGATCCTGCGAGCCTACTCGATCGCATCGTCCTCGGTGGCCAGGGAATTCGTGGAGTTCTACATCGGCCTGGTTCACACCGGTTCACTTTCACCCCGACTGCTCAGCCTCAAGCCGGGCGACAAGCTTTGGATGTCCGAGAAGTTCAGGGGAATGTTCACGCTGGCCGAAGTACCCGAAGGGTCCAACGCCGTACTGGTTGCCACCGGCACCGGCGTGGCGCCATACATGAGCATGATTCGCACTGAGATCGCAGCCGGGCTGAAACGTCGTTTTGCTGTTTTTCACGGCGCCTACCATTCCAGCGATCTGGGCTATCATTCAGAACTTCAGACTCTGGACGCGGTCGCACCGAACTTCACTTACCTGCCGATCCTAAGCCATCCACAGGAGGAGCCGGCGCCGTGGAAGGGCCACACCGGGTTTGTGCAGAAGTTGTGGACCGATAGTGTGCTCGACAAGGCCTGG
>JAUXBJ010000184.1 GCA_030619425.1 bacterium | reverse complement strand
TGGATCATCAACAGTGATGGAGATGAGGAGCCAGTTGACCGAGTTGCGCAGCCTCGCGGTTAGCGCGGCGAATGAGGGATTCAACGACGACACCTCCCAGGCGGCGCTTGACCAGGCGGCGGGCAATATCGTCGACAACTTCAACCGCACAGCCGACTCAGCGGTTTACAATGGCTCCAACTTGCTCGATGGATCCGAAGGCTCGCTGGCCAGTGTAAGCAAGCTTGAGAATGTCGACATGTCCAGCGCCGCGGCTGCGGAAGCATCGATAACGGTGATCGATGAGGCTATTGCCGAACTGGATTCGGTTCAAGTCAATCTGGGTGCGACACAAAAGAACGACTTGGAATCGCGACGGTCCTCACTTGAGATCACCGCACAGAATCTACAGGCGGCGGAATCGCTTGTACGTGATGCCGACTACGCGCTGGAAATCGCCAATATGGTCCGGGAGATGATCAAGGTGCAATCATCGCTGGCCTTGATGTCGCACACAAACATCGGAGCTAATTCGGTCTTGAAACTGCTGGGTAGCACGTAGCAGAAAAAGAACCTCCCTCCCCTGGCTATTATTACATAGCCACCGAACGACCGCTGGGTCTAGCCCGTCCCAGCGGTCACTTTTTTTGTCTTGGGTGGCCCTTCCTGGCCGCAACGCGACCCGCCCTATGATCGTTTTGTGGTCGGCGTATGTTCTGGTGCGCCGGGCCACCCGCTGCTCACAAGACTCGCCTATTCTTGGTCAGAATCTGGACAACCTTTAACCCCTTTCAGGGTTGCAAAAGACCGGCCGAAATCCTATCTTAACATATCCAATCGTGTCGTGGCCGAATGATTGACCAGGAGAGGTTCCGTACCCATGCCCGTAGACGATCCAAACGATGATAGTACGAAGTCGTTCGCGGTCCTCACCGTCGGAACCTGTGTAGCGCACTACCGCATCGTCCGAAAGATCGGCGCCGGTGGTATGGGTGAGGTGTATCTGGCTGAGGATACCAAGCTCAAGCGACGTGTAGCGCTCAAGTTCCTGCCCTCCCGTGTTGCAGCCGATGAGAATCTGAAGGGACGCTTCACCCGTGAGGCCCAGGCGGCCGCCGCCCTGAGACACCCCAACATCGTGACCATTCATGAAGTGGCCGAACACAAGGGGTGTCCATACATAGCAATGGAGTACATAGCAGGTGAGTCACTACGCGACCTGATCCGTCGTGGCCGAGTGAGTTATGAAATGTCGTTGGACATATTGTCGCAACTCTGCTCGGGACTGGCCGAGGCTCACGCCGCCGGCATCGTGCACCGAGATATCAAACCTTCAAACATCATGATAGACAAGAAGGGTTGCTGCATAATCCTCGACTTCGGACTGGCCAAGGGAGACACTGACACCTTGTCCACATCCCCCGGCGCCATTGTAGGCACCGCCGGCTATATGTCGCCGGAGCAGGGACAAGGTCTGAAAGTCGACCATCGAAGCGACATTTTCTCTCTCGGGGTGGTGTTCTATGAAATGCTGACCGGGAATTCACCGTTCAAACGGGACAATATCCCGGCTACAATCTACTCTTTGGTTCACGAACAGCCGGAAAAGATCGAGAAGTACTTTGACTGCGATACAGAGTGCTGGCAGCAGATAACAGACAAGATGCTCGCCAAAACCCCGGCCGACCGATATCAGAACATTGATCACATTATCGCCGACGTTGATCGACTGAAGAAGGCAGAACCTCTCTTGCCGCTTTCCACCGGGCAAGTGTCGGCGGCGCCTCCGGATGTCAGCAGTCTGGCGGTGCTGTATCTTCGGAATCTCGGTCCTCCCGAAGATGAGTACTTGAGTCACGGTATCACCGAGGATCTGATTGTCGACCTTACGCGTATCGGCAGCATCAGAGTGGCGCCGATGCGATCAGTGCGCAAGTACAAGGATTCTGATAAGGAACTTGTCGATATAGCCAGAGCACTGGACGTTTCCCTGATCCTGGATGGTTCGATTCACAAGACCGAAAGCAAAGTGCGTGCATCAGCGCAGCTGATCGATGTCGCCTCGGGCAAGCATCTCTGGGCTGATCGCTGGGAAGACACACTCGACCGTCTCCATCTTATCAAGACAGCGTTGGCGGAGGGAGTAAGCACGGCCCTGGCTATCGACTCGTCGGTGGTGAGGGCGGCCCAGGTGGGGGAACCGGAGGCCCGGAACCCCAAGGCGTATGAGTACTACCTGCGCGGGAAATATACCTTCGAACATCGGCATTCTTCCTCCGACGTAAGGATTGCCTCCGATCTGTATGACCAGGCGCTGAAACTGGAACCGAATCTTCTGGCGGCACGGGAGGGAGTAGCTGAAATCCTGATTCTTGAAGGTCAGTACGAGCAGGCTAACCAGGTGCTCTTATCAGCGCTGATCGAGGCACGGCAACGCGGTCAGCAGGCCGATGAAGCTCGTACACTCCGGCTGTTGGCGCAGTGTTTCAGCTCGCAATCGCTGTGGGCTGAAGCGGACAGTTACGCTCAAGCCGCGGTTCAGATATCGCAAGAGCTGGGAGACCTGGCCGGTCAAGCGGTTGCGCTCGGTGAACTCATCGAGACGCGTCAGCGACGGGCGATGTTTGATGAGGCATTGCAGTTAGCTGATAGGGTACTGAAGATCAACCGTCAGCTCAATGATCGTGACAAAGAGGCGGAGGCTCTCAATCTCATCGGCAACGTACACATTCACAAAGGTGACTGCCATAGCGCCATGGCGATGTACCAGGAAGCCTTGGCGATAGCAGAGGATCGAGACCAAACGTCGGTTAAAGCTTCCAGCATAGGGAATATCGGTACGGCCTACTACTACCTCGGAGATTTCGAGAAAGCACTTTCGCAGTACGAAGAGTCACTGCAAATGTTCTCTGATTTGGGCGAATCAATGAAGAAGGCCGCAGTGGCGCACAATATGGCGGGCATCCACTTGTCAAGAGGCGCCTATCACAAGGCCCTTGAGTTGTACGATTCGACCTATGCTGTATACCTCAAGTACCGCGAGCGTGCCAGGTGCGCAGCGACCACTAATAACATTGCCCATGTCCTGACGATTCTCGGGCAGTATGACAAAGCTATTTCCAAGCTGGAGGAGGTGCTGGAGGAGACCGCCAACATGGGCTATCCGCTTGTGATGGCTCTGGCCCGAGCAAACTTGGGTTTCGCATACTACTGCCAGGGGAAGGATTCTCAGGCGGCTCAAGAACTCCAGGCGGCCGTCGAGGTTGCCGAACAGGCGGGTCTTCGCAGAGTGCTGGCGATGGCACTGTCGTACCTCGGGGAGATGCATTACATGACAGGTCGTCGCGAGTTGTCATATGAGCACTTTCAGAAATCCGTGACCGTCGCTGAAGCAGTAGGCGACAAACAAACCTGTCTCATGAATAGAGCATATCTGGCTACGAAGTCGATTTCCCCCGAAGACTCGCAAGCGTGCTTTCATCGTCAACGAGAGATTGTCAACGACGCTGAGAAGTTCGGTGATCCGAGATTAATACTCGTTGCCGAGCGACTCCTGGCCGAATGTCTGATCCACTATGGAGGGTCGCCTTCTGATCATCAGGAGGGGCTGAGGATTCTGAGTGAGGCGTTATCGTACGCGCAAGACAAGGAGATTGCCTTCGAGGTCGAACGTATTCGATCTGCTCTCCAACGGGCGTCGAGCGCTGATTAAGTGAACAGCTGTCGGTACTGGCTCCTGAACGCTGGCTAATTACCCTTTTTCTCTACCGGCTCCTCTGGGACGACCTGCAGTGTCTCCTGAGTAATCCCTGGCGTGGGTGCCGGTTCCGGGGTTCCTGGCGTGGAATCGCTGCCGGGTTCCTCCGTCACCTTCAATGTCTCTTGAGTAGTGGTGTCCCCTTCGTCGGGTTTTGTCTCCTTCTTGGAGTCGGCACTACAACTGAATACAAGAGCCATGGCGATCACACCGATCACCAAAAGTAGCATAACTCTTTTCATTTGAAAATCTCCTCTTTTCACGGTTGTTAACGATCGTAACCAACAGAACACACTTCAACCTGCGACAATATGTGAATTCGGCAATGTAAATGCAACAGTTGTTATCTCCATTTTGTACCCTCGTCAGTGCCCTATGCAGTAGCATAGCATGTGACACCGGATACTCAAGAAAAAAACCGCCCCGGTGGAGGCGGCTTTTGCAGAACTTAGTTCAGCCTGAGCGGTCAGTACATCACGCCGTGGCCTCCGAGGGCGGTGGGGCCGGTTTACGGCCGCGGACGTTCTTGATCACTTTACCCGCCCGCAAGCAGGAGGTACATACGCTTATCCGCTTCGGTTTGCCGTCAACTAACGCCCGCACCCGCTGCAGGTTGGGATACCAACGCCGCTTGGTGGTGTTGTTGGCGTGTGAGACGTTATTGCCGAATCCCGGTTTCTTACCGCATATT
Organism: bacterium; assembly: GCA_030619425.1. GTDB lineage: Bacteria > Zixibacteria > MSB-5A5 > GN15 > FEB-12 > JAJRTA01. The sequence goes on along the minus strand of JAUXBJ010000184.1, from coordinate 749 downwards.
TCACAAATCTTGGCCATTACTTTCGACTCCTTTCAGTCAAGCTCGGTAATCTATGGCATATATCGGAAAAGGCAAGCGGAAACTGAGGATTTCGAAGATGAGTGTATTGGATCAGATCACATAGTCAGCGGTCCCAAAAACCCATTGCCTTCTGGTCAAGGTAGCGAGTCAGTTTCAAGGAATCGCCACAGGAATGAACCAAAGGCTGATCGTAACACACGCAGCAACTGATATTGACTCCGGTGCCAGCCGGGGTTATCTTTGGGGTTGAACGGGGACAGTCCGTAGTGGAATGAGGAAAATACTGTCTGGCAGGGCACTAAATTGAATGGTGGCCAAGTAGCGATACAGGGATACTATATGGAGAACAAACGCAAGCCACTAGCGGACCACAAGCGGGTTGGTAAGAAGTTCATTCCACCAATGAAGCAGTTGAAGAGTTTCCAGGAAATAAGGCATGATAGAGACATTTTGCCAGAGATCATTTGGATGGGACTCATAAACGACACATACGGCTATAGAGAGGGAGTTCACTTGGTAACTAGGTTCTGTAAGCTGGTTGACGCCATATGCGGGAGGAAGGAGATTGCCAACATCGCATTTGTTGGCGACTATTCGGAATTGTCCGCTGAAAGCAGAGGTCAGATAATTGAGGCGCTGAAGAGAGACGGCTTGCTCACACAGCTAAGAAGTGCACTAGCCCCGCTAGTAGTTCTGTACCGTGGGTTTCCACTATCGTTCATAGGTGC
>JAUXBJ010000251.1 GCA_030619425.1 bacterium | reverse complement strand
TAGTCGCTCTGTTTGAACAAAAGCAGATAGCCGAGACCACGTTCCAACAACGCCTCACCGGCCATTACGGAATCGATGAACATAAATGCCAACAGCCGCCCATACTTGTCGCGACGCCTGGGAGGAAACTCGAGCCGGGCGGTCTTACCCAAAGCCAACTCAGTGAGAAACTGTTTGGCTTCCTCGAAGTAAGGCTCTTCGTGTTCCGGTGCGTCTATGTTGGCCAGTCTGAGCCTTTCACCGCTGGAGAGAATGACGGTGTCGCCGTCGACAATTTCGACGACTACCCAGCGGTCACTCGGTTTGACATCGTGCCCAATATCGGTCACCATCCGGAAACATACTATCACTACCACCAACAAAGCAACAAGCACAATCCGGACGAGCGTCCTGTATCGTGACTTTTTCTCAGGCGGTAGTGTTGCCATTGAACTTCACTTCAGAGTATCCGGCGCCGGTCGGTCGAACCTCGATCAGATCCTCGACGCGGTCTTTGATGTCGTCAACATGTGTGATCAACAGAATTTGAGGGAACTGATTCTTGAGACCACCCAGGGCGCTGATTATCAGGTCCTTGCGCTCGTCATCCTGTGATCCGAAAACTTCGTCTAAGATAACAAACGAACGATCCAGTCCGGCCGACTCGGTCAGAGCCTGTGAAATAGCCAGCCGCAGGCAAAGGTTGGCGAGGTCCTTCTCGCCGCCGGAGAAACGCTCGACACCGAAAAACTCCCCGCCGTCCATCACCCGCAGATTGTACTTGCTGTCAAGTTCGACCAGACTGTACTTGCCGCCGGTCATGTCAGCGAACAGTCGGCTGGACAGTTCAGCCAGACGTGGACGAATCCGCGCAATCAGGTCTTTGCGGAAATCGGCGAACAGAGTCCCCAGTTTCTCATGGTGGTATCTGTTGGTGCGGTGCTCTTCAAGTTCGTCCTCGGCCTTCTTGAGGTCTTCCTTCTGTCGGAGCTTTTCATCCAACTCGGCACGAGTAATCTCAACTTCCTTACTATAGGAGAACTGTTCCTTCCTGGCCTCTTCCAACCGATGTTGGGCCGACGTCAACTCGAGTTGGGTCTGCTCGAACGCCTTTGCATCGTAGGCAAGGTCGGACAACCGGCCATTCAAGGATTCGATTCCTTCCGCGACCTTTTTCATTTTCGAATCGAGCGCTTCTATCTCCACTTGCACCAGCGGCAACCGCGACAATTTTCCCTGTAGTAGTTGACGGCGCGCCTGGGCGGATTCCAGTTCGTCCAGTTTCTGCTTAAGCCGGTCGAACTCAAACTGATCAAAAGCCACCGCCGAACTGGCTGCGAGCTTCCCGGTCAGTCCTTCAATCGAAGCTGTGACCGCCCGGTCCTTGTCCTGAAGAGATGACAGTTCCTTGTCGACCGCCTCCTTGTTGACCCGGGCCTGGTAACCAGTTTTGGACATCTGTTCAAGCTCCGTCCAGCGACCTTTCAACTGTTTGCCCAGATCAGACTGTTGCTTTACTTGTGAGTCCAGTTCCGAGGCCGATTTTTCCAGGTCGTTCAATTCATCTGTCAGATGCTTTCGAATCTGAGGTAAATCATTACCCAACGGTCGGTGGCACCGATCACAAACCGATTCCGGGCCGAACTTGTCCACCGACTGAATCTGCTGATTCAGTTTCTCGATCTGTCGGGCCAGGCTGTCGCCTTCAGCCTTCAATTGACTGTACCGGGAACGTGCTTGTTCGAGTTCGCTATGGGCCTGATCGAGAAGCTGAACGACGTCATCAGGGATTGCCTCGAGCTTGTGAGTCAGAGAATGAAGTTCGCTCTGGCAGTTACCAAGGGCGGTCTTGACCTCCTGTTTCTCCCGACGGCTGTGTTCCAACTGTTGTTGCAACTGCTGCCTCAATTCACTGCGGCTGCGGGCCTCTCTCATCCGTTCAAACTCAGCGCGAATCGGCGCCAACGACTTAATCAACTCGTCCAGTTGATCCTTTTCGGAGGTCAAGCTCAGAAGCTCTGAGAGTTCGTTCTTCAGTTGGCTGCTTTGCTGCTCAAGAAGAGTCTGCGTTCCACTTTCCGCCTTAAGCCGGGCGGTGATCTGTACCCAATCGGATTTTCTGGCCTGCTCTGAAGTGAATCGATCGATCGTCTCCCTGACGGCAGTCTCAGCGCGGTGGACAGCATCGGTTACCGACCCTTCGCGGGCGCTGAGTTCACCTAACCGAGTGGTAAGCTCCTTGATCCTCTCAGACAGGCCGGCGCGCTCGGCCAATTGTCGCTCCATGAAATCGATTTGTCCGGCCTCGACGCGAAGATCCTCTTTCAGGCGGATGATCCCCTTATCCAGTCGCTCAATGCCCAGCAATCCGGCCAGGTGGTCCCGCCTCCGGGAGGGCTGCAAGTCCGACAGGGTGTTCAACTCCTGCTGACGAGCTAAGAAAGACGTCAGGAAACCCTTGAGGTCGAGCCCCAACAGCCGGCTGATATACGCCTGCGTCTCACTGACTCCAACCGACTCCGACGTCTCGCCCCGGTACAACTCGACCTCCGCCCGTTCGGTCCGACCCACCAAACGGCGGACGACCCGATATGGTTCGTTCTTGACCTCAAATTGGAGAATCACTTCGCAATTATCATCCACCCCGGCAAACTGCGATTTGATTTCGTCCTTCCCGCTACGCGCCGCCGGATTGCCGTACAACGCCCACGCCACTGCCTCCACCAGCGACGATTTCCCGGCGCCGTTGGGACCGATCACTCCAATGACATGATCCGGCAGCGGCAGGACCGCCCTCCTGATAACCCGAAAGTTTTGCATTTGTAGTGACAGTAAGTGCATTTGGTCTCTAAGAAACCGGCTTGTCCGCCCAACTGTCAAGGACATTTCCAGGTCATCGTCCTGCCGAAATCCGGCGTTTCCCCGGAATTTTCAGTGCGGTAACAGCTTAGATCATACTTCCGGTCCGATTCGCAGCAGGGCCATTGTGAAAAAATGAGCCAAAACCGGCAATATTTTCCTTGACAATAAGCCGATTTCGTGTTATTTGTGCTATTGAGCGTGTGCAAGTTGCGTAGCGTGTCCGAGAGCCATACTTGACATAAAGCGTAGCTACACATAAGTACTTCTTTTATTGACTTAAATAGTGTTAACGTTTAGGATCTGCTGCTTCGGCGGTCAAGGTCTGTAGTCAAGAGCGAACGTTCTGATTTATCGGTATGTCTGCTTGCGACAAGTTCGTATACAATGCTATTGAGTCTCCAATCCTTAACTCTATCTCTTGCTGGCATCCCAACTAAAGACCTATGGTCTTGGTGGGTGTATTCCTTCACAGGAGGTATTCTTGAAGAAATGGACCGAAAGATGAAGGTCAGAAGCTTTGACTATTTACAGCTGTTAGCGGTGTTTGTCCAATGGCGGACAGACTCCGACTCCAATAAGAGAGGAAGAAAGTGAGTTCGTTAGCTAAAGTTTATATCCCTACTTTCCCTAGACACAATCGGGGATGTGGTGAGTTGCCTCATGACGACCGATATATTATGAGATGTTGGTCAGTCCGGCAGTTTACCTGGCTTCAGAAATCGAATTCGAGTTTTTTCCTTACTTTAAGGAGGAATAAATGTTAAAAAGACTGTTATTCGCAGTATTCGTTCTGGGTTTTGTTTTTGCCCTAAGCGGTACGGCAATTGCAGACATCGGGGAAAAGCCGGTAGAGGGTTTGAACCCTATTCCGACTGTGAACCCGAACGCTCAACTCTATAATAACGACATGGACGCCCGTCCCGAACAGCCTTCGTTCAAGAAGCCGCTTGACGCGCAATTGTACGAGGTTCAGTTGCCCGGTGGTAATGTTCCTACCGTTCCGCAGAATTATTTCTGTGACTTCGACTACTACTACGATGACACGTGTACTGCTGTGTACGTGTGGAGCATTCCGGATGCGTACGGCGACGATCTCTTCAACATGCGTTTTACCGTCGAGGATGGTATTGAGTGCACGCTGAAGGTCGGCTACATCCTGATGTACGGTGGATACACGGTCGGTAATCCTGACATGCGCATCTACCTTTGGGATACTGACGGTTTCGGCTTCCCCAACAACAAGCTGGACTCAGCCGATTTCCCGAACGCGGCCATGGGTGGTAGCTTTTTCTGGGCCTGGGCCGACTGGGCAGCCGCTGAATGGGTCTTCACCGAAGGTGAAGAGTACCATATTGGCTGGACTATCCTGGGCGGCGATCCCGGCGACCAACTCTGGTGCGCGTCGGATAAAGCCACGGGTCCTCATGTTGGCGAGTACCGGTCCAGTGAGAACTGGAACGGCTACTGGGGATTCATGGCTGATGACTGGCCGTCCGCAGGCGACATCGGCTTCCTGATGGAGTCCGAGCGTTGTTGCTATGAGTTACCTTATTCCGATTGCTATTCTCAAAGTTGGGATGATGGCG
>JAUXBJ010000059.1 GCA_030619425.1 bacterium | reverse complement strand
TATGCACCGCTGCCGTAATGCCAAGGTAGGCACATACGGTCGACTTGCCCTCGGACAACATTGAAGAACTGATCAGAATCGACTTCAGCTCCGTCGACCGTTCCATCTGCTGTACTCGGTGCAGAAGCCGACGGAATTCGGTGGCAAACGGCGCCTCCAGGCGGAAGTTGTCAATGACTGAGAGTCGCTTCGGCTTCACACTTATGACCTTTGCGCAATCTGGCTGAGGATACCGCAAATGGCTTCGTACTGTTTGGCAGCCTCACTCAAGTCCCCGGCAACCTTACCTAACGAAGGATTCATGTCGACCACGCGCTGGTACTGTTCCACACCCTTTCGCCATTGAAGACGCGCCTGTTCGAAATAACAGCGTCCCAGTTCCGAATACAGGTCAACGTAGGACGGGTTCTTATCGATCTCGGCTTGCAGGAAGGCGATGCGCTCGACGACAGCCTCTTCCGACACCCACTCCGGATACATCACGAAGCGCATATAGAAGGTGGTGAATTCCCGACGGTGTTGTTCCTTCTTCTGTCGCTGAACGCTCATGAACAGGTCGTTGGCCCGTTGGAGTTGCGATTTCGAAATCGCCTGCATGCCCTGACGATAGGTGTCACAGTCGTACTCCGGCTGTATCAGGGCGGCTCTCTTGAAATAATCAGTCGACTTGGTGAGTACGCTTTCAAAAAGGCTGGTGTCCTCACCACCCAGGGCATTCTGAAGCAGAACCAGGCCCAGATTGAAGTAGGCGTCGGCGTAATACAAGTTGATCCTGATCGCCTCCTCCAACTCGATCACGGCCCGCTTGAATGATCGCCCGGCCAACAGTGCCTCGCCCAGGTTGTTGCGATAGTCGGCGAACCCCGGACGCGCCGTGCAGGCGGCCTCGGCCGCCTGCACGGCTTCGGGTACCCGCCCCAACGCAAGATAGGTCATGCCAAGCTGGTTGTACGCCTGATGCATCTGCGAATCGTAGCGGACAGCCTTCTCGAACAAGGTGCCTGCCTCATCATGCAGTTTCTTGTAAAAGAACGCCATTCCCAGATGATACAGCTTCCGAGCGTCCCCTTCGGTTGTGATTGTGCGATACGCTTCCAGGAGCGTCTCGATCTCTTTCTTCATCTCCCCGTGCTTGATCTTCACCAACGAAAGCAGTTCTTCGGAACTCACTTCTGCAGGATGCGGACTTTGCACTAACTCCACAGGCTGCCCATCGACGTAAACCGTTGTCGAAACGCGACAGGGGTCGGAGTCGCTGGAAGTTTGGATGATGTATTCTTTGTTGTTCTCGACCAACTTGCTCTTCAATCGATACGTTTCCATAGGCCTCACCGTATACGAGGTAGTTTATCTATCTTAGGGATGGCGGCCAGCACCGGTATCCCGAGTAACGTCTCGACATCTTCGGTCCGCTTGAATGACTTATCCAGAACTTCGGCCAGGAACACCGCGCCCCCACCGATCACCAACCCCAGCAAAACCCCCATCACCAGTATTTTCTTCTTGTCGGGCCAAAACGGCGCCAACGGCACCCGGGCCGGTTCAACGATCTTGTATTTGGTGCGATCCTTGGCCCTCTCCGAGAGAATTTCAACGGTTGTTTCCTCGGAGCGGAAGGCGTCGCGGTATCGTCGCGCCTCGGCCACCATGCGCTCCAGTTCGCTGATCTCCGCCTGCAATCGAGGTATGCTACTGAGCGTCTCCGTGATTTTGTCATACGAAAGCTGCAACTGAGCCCGCTTGGAATTCAGAATATCGAGGTTTTCGCGTACCACGAAATATCGTCTCAGTATGTCACGCTGATTGGCCGGATACGAAACAAACTGTTCATCGACGGTCCGGTTCAGTTCACGTTCGAGAAAGCGCACGGCGTCGTTCATTCTGATGTTGACAGCGATAACTTCCTGCTCGGTCCAGGCGTACTTCGCCATCATGCCGGCGAGTATTGCTATCTGCCCGTCGATTTCGGTGCGCAACTCCACCAGGCTGTCGGTGTACTTAAGCCGCGTCGCGGCCAGATCGAAACTTTCCAGTTGGCCCCTCAGAGTGAGCAGTCCGCTGGAATCGTTGGCCATTTCCAACTGGGTGCGCTCCATGTCCGAGAGGATCTCGCGCCTGTTTCCCTGCGAAGAGATGTTGTCCGGCAATTGCATCTGAGTTAGACGCGATTGCGCCGCAGTCAACGAATCCAGAGCCTGCTGGTATTCCCACTCCGTGCGTTCCAACTGTAAATCAGCAAAGGATTGATTGTCGAGAATCTTCTCTAACTCGTAGCGTGATTTTTCCTGCTCCAGAATCTGAGCAAGGCGAGTCACCATGTTCTTCGCCTCAACCGGATCGGTAGACTCAACCGTGATCTTGATCTGATCGGCGCCCACAAAAGCCACACTTATCTGATCACGCAGGCGCTCCAGGAGCAGGTAGAACTTCAACTGCTCCAGACTTTGAAGGGGGTTGTCCTCACGCATCTGTGCAGCTTGACGACTAATTTTGAGATTGACGTCCAACTTCAGATCACGAATCAACTGGAACAGGTAGGCCTGCGATGTGATCTCGTTTTGCAGCGATTGCAACTGTCTCCGGCGATCGTCACTGCTCATGCGCGGGTTGGCTTCGCGACCGATGATACTAATTAGCTCGCGGGAGACGTTGTATGGTCGATCAATCCAGATGATAGTCGAGGAGCTATACATGGGAGTCAGAAGGAATGAAGTGCCATACCCAGCCACCGTGGCCAGGATCAGGGGAATGACTATCAGCCACTTGCGCTTCAGAACGACAGCCAGAATCTCCCTGATGTCGACGCTTTTTTCTTCCTTGTGCTCCATATACCTATCGATGGACGCTACTCTTCATCCGCTGGTTTCAGGTTCTCATACAACAGCAAGGCTGAGGTAGCAGCGCCGAGAATGGTGACGAAGGTACCAAGATTACGGCTCATGAAGTTCTGCTTCCGGAACGGCACGACGCACACATCTTCCTTACGCATAATATGACGCGCCGGCGTACCGGTCAGGGCGTATTTTTCGAGATCAACTAACATCGTCTGGCCATAGTAGCCATCTTTGCTGATGAGCTTAGTATGTTTAAGATCGGCCATGTCGGTATGCCCACCGGCCATCGCCAGCGCCTCCATGACATCAAGATTGTCCTGGTAGCGAATTGGCCCGGGAGTGTGGACAGCACCCATCACATAGACGATGTTTTTCCGGGTAGCCATCCGGCCGATATCCGGCGGCGCAACTCCAGCCGGTGAACTGGGAACGTCAATGGCATCGCGGCGGTTCAGCTTCGGCAGGTTTTCGACCGCACCGGCTGCCATAGCTGCCGCCACGTCAATAACTTCAACCTGACCGGCCCTGTCGCCGCCGCGAATGATGTTCACCCGACTGAGATCACCGAGTTCGGTAATCCAGCCGGCTTCATTCAGAATCGTCAGCAGATCAGGTATCTCCTCAAACGTCTTTTTACCCGGACTGTTCACCTGACCATAGACGAACACATGCTGATAGTTGTACTCCGTCACCTGCACCACGCATTGAGAGATGCGGTTGTTCAGGCGCGACATTCGTCTGACAATCTCAGTCTGCAAATCCTGGATTGTCTTACCCGCCGCTTCAATCTCCCCGACAATGTCCAGAGATACTTTGCCGTCCTGTGTCACCCGGACTGTGGTGTTCAACACCGGGTCCTGCCAAAACTTGATCTGCAGCATATCTTCCGGACCGATTCGGTATTCCTCGGCCGCGGCTGCAGTAGCACTGCACAGAAGCAGCGCCATGCCTGCAAGAAGAATCATCCTGTTCATTAAACCTGCACGCTTTTTGATAAGTTCCATCCTTTGAACAACTTATAGTAAAATCGGCATATTTCCCATTTACGTTAATAAGTAAGCGTTCAGTCCCTCGGCTGTAAAGCATTAAAAAATGCAGTCGGAAAGTCGCCGGCGCCACCTGTTCTTACGGAGTATCCTCCTCGAAGACCAGCGACTTGTTGCGGCCGCTCTCTTTGGCTTTCAATAGCGCCATATCAGCAGCGTGGATCATTTGCCTGGAATCATCGCCATGATCGGGGAATATGGCGCCGCCCAACGACACCGTGCACCTGAGCGGTTTGTCGGCGTGTTCGATTTGAAATCTGTTCCGAGAAATCGCATTCTGCAGACGCTTCATGAAGCGTCGACAAGTTTCCTGATCCGCCTCCGGCATAATGACGCAAAACTCGTCTCCCCCGTACCTGGCCACCACGTCGATAGAGCGAATACTGTTGCGAAGAATCTCGCCGAGTTGTCTTAGAATAGCGTCACCGGCCAGGTGCCCACAGGTATCGTTGATCGCCTTGAGTTCATCGAGGTCGAACAGAATAAAGGCCAGTTTGCGTCCGTACCGCTGGGCGCGGGAGATCTCCTCGTCGAAACGACGCAGAAAATACCGTTGGTTAGCCAGGCCGGTCAGATTGTCGGTGTAAGACAACTCCTCGATGCGCACGAAAGACTCGGCATTGTCGATAAGATCGCCGACATGACCGCGCAGCGAATCGAGGCGATCACGCACCATCGAGGGGTTCCCCCCACCGCTCCAGGCCAGAACTCCCTCGCGCTGCGCCGCCAGGGAGTAGGTGGTGATATAATCAAGCCCACCATTAATCAGAGCTTCCATGGCCTTATTCAACGACTCGTCGGTGAACTTGAGATCGTTCAAACGCATGAGTTTTTTGTCATCGAGTTTCGATATCAAGCTGTCCAGTCTCAATGTCTCAGGCAAAACGATAGTCCCGCTGGTTCCCTGCGTCACAACGCGCAACGCGTCGTCGTTCCAGCGATGAATACACGCCGCACGTTCCAGTTGAAATTCGGAGACGAGGGCCTCAACAATCTGTATGACGATTGTTTCCGGTTTGCGGTGACGGACCAGTTTCATCATAGCACTCCAATCCGGTGACTGGAGTCGGCGTGCTTCAGTCTCGGCGGTCGATAGTTTCCGCTGCAAGTCTTCGTTGCGTGACTCATGCCACTTGACATGATAGGCCGCGGACAAAGATTGGGCCAGGCTCGCCACCAGTGACTTGAACGAGTGCTCGCGCGTTGAAAGTGTGCTGCGTATGAAGTAAACACCGTACAGATTCTCCCGCCAGTAGATTGGGAAGAAGGTGTCGAAACCCAGTTCCACCAATGTTGTATAGGTGTCGGTCGGCAGGACCGGCTTGAGATGAAAGAGGCATCGCGGCAGGTAATCGGCTCGCAGGCAATCGCCGAAATCCTTGGTGTAGGGCAATCGGAAATCGCGCCGCTCGACCTTGGCAAGACCGTGGCTGAAATTGTACCTTAACCGACCTCGTTTTTTTCTCAAAAAGAGAATCCGTTCACAGCCGAACGATCGTTTGAGCAAGTCCGATACTTTGGCCGCCACCTGTCCTATTACGCCGTCACGGCTGTTGGCCCGCAGCAAAGCAGCGAACTCCTCAAGGTCCAGCCGCCGTAGTACGGCCAGCCGCTTTCTGTCATCACTGATGCGGCGAATCAGCACCAGCGTCAGCAGCACGACCAAACAGGCCAGAATGAATATGAGAGTGTGCTCGGTCATCATGATAAAGTGCTCTTACCAATAAATATAGACGGCGCAGTCTATATGTCAATCAATAACGGTCTCGACGTCGAGCCCGCACGAACCTGAATCGCGAACGTCGTTTAAGAAGGCGGTTTCTCCTGAGAATGCCGAACACACGCCACCAGCCGACATTGCTAAAGAACGGTTGACTCTGCAACTCACGGGTCATCTCGCGAATGGATGCAAAGGGATCCTCACGCACCAGTGAAAGCACTTCGCTCTCCAAGTCCCCTCCCCCATGGAATTGATTCTCAACTTCTACCTGATGGCGCTGTGGTTGATTACCTGCAACGAACTGGTCATCAAGAGTCACACGCGTCAAAGTGGCGCTTTTTTTTTTGCCTCGATTCCGGGCAGTTCGCCGAAATCAGCACGAGCATCCTCCACCGACTCATAAGCGCGGAGAACGTTGTCGAATTCGAGCAAGTCGTAGATCTCGTAAACGTTCGGAATCATATTGGCCAGTTTGATATCACCGTCATTGGCCCGAACGTCACGGATATTGGAGATGAATATCCCCCAGCCGGCTGATGATACGTAGTCCACCCCGGCCAGGTCGACCACGATTCGGTAGCGTCCCCGTTTGAGCAGCGAATCGAACACCTCTTCCAACTGGGTCGCGGTGGCGGTATCTATCACGCCGTCAACACGTACTTCCGAGGCGTCGTTCCGACTTCCTTCGGACAATGATATCGCTATACCTTCCATGACCGTCCACTCACCTCAAAAAACATATCATCAATCAACCGAAATCAATGTCCAAAAACCTTTCAGAGCAAGCAAAAAATGTCTCGCTGTTCAATCATGCTCACACGCCGATCGATGGTTCATTCACAACCAATGGACTCAGAGTCGCCCGCCGCGATCAGTGGGATCGTCCACTGAGATCAACTCCGAGGTGTCACGCCGTCCCGTTACCGCAGCGGTTGTGATGGGTACGGCGCGCGCGATTATGAACGTGATATCGTCGGTCTGTTTTGTGAATCCTGCGAAATCATCAATCTCGCCAACGACCTCCTCGCTCAAGCTGTTGAGTTCAGGTCGAGCGCCGAGGCTAAACCGATTACTCAGGAGTTCGGCCAGTCGATCCAGACCGAATTGGCGGCCATGCGGGTCGGCGGCCTCGGTGAGGCCATCAGTGTAAATGAAGAAACCGTCGCCGTCTTCCAGTTTGATGGTGACCTGTTCAAGGTGATCCTCGAAGCTGCCGTCCAGTGACACCGGAAGCCCCAGCGGCATGCCGCCGGGGTTAATGCGATTCATCCGCCCGCTGCCGGCGCTGTAATACAGCATCGGATTATGCCCCGCCGAAACGATATCCATTTGGCCCAGGGCTGTGTCGTAAATGACCAGCATGACGGTGATGAACATACCCGCCGGCATATTATTGCAGAGGTAATCGTTGACCCGGACCAGCGTGTTGGCGGCGGAAGCAGCGCCGACGGAACTGATCTGAATCACAGTGCGCAGCATCGACATCACCAGCGAAGCAGGCACTCCCTTGCCTGACACGTCGGCTACCACCAGGCAGTAGCGTCCCGGCGCGATCTCGAATACGTCATAGAGGTCACCGCCGACAATGGATGCGGCCCGGTAGAAGGCGTCCAGTTCGAGCCCCGGGATATCCGGCAGACGTCGGGGCATCAGCGTCTGCTGAATCTGGGAAGCGAGTTCGATTTCCTTAGCCATCTTCTCGCGGGCCACGATGTTTTCACGATCCTGGCGCAAGCGGGTCATCATCTCGTTAAAAGCCCGGGATATCTCAAAGAACTCCTCGGCTCCCTCCAGCGGCAGTTCGGACTCCAGGTCGCCGGATGTGAACCGACGTACCCGCCGAGTAATCTGTACAATCGGCCGCACGAAATAATTCGATAACATGTAGACTCCCAAAGCTCCGAACAACAACAGCATAAGCGTGAGTTGAATCACGCGATAGCGAGCCTGTCGCAACGGTTCGCTGATCGGCTCGGTCGAGTAGATGATGTGCGTACTACCCAACTGGCGGCTGCCCCATTCAATCGGCTGTACCAGGTAGCTTAGTCTAAGATCATCACTGAAATATCGATACGGTTGCCCCACGACGACATCGACGACCTGCTCCGGTCGCTGGAACGGTTTGCGGATATTGCGAATGTCGTCGGAGTGCGCTATCACTATGCCGTCGG
>JAUXBJ010000170.1 GCA_030619425.1 bacterium | reverse complement strand
GAGCAGATGACAAGCGTGAGCACGCTAAACATCTGCTAGCTTTGGTTGATGATGGCAGCGTGTGCGATCTTCCCAGCATTTCAGAGCCTGTTCCGGTGGACAAGTTTCCCGAAATGATCGATCAGCCCCGCATTGAATACCCTAAGGTGGCAATGAAAAGGGGGGTAGAGGGATCTATGTTCGTAAAAGCGCTAGTGGACAAAAGCGGCGTCGTAGTCAAGGCCATGGTCCACAAATCCTCGGGGTCAATGTCGCTTGACAATGCAGCGGTCGAACATGCCTATTATTGTCGGTACAAACCGGCTGAGCAAAGCGGTAATCCTATCGCTGTCTGGGTGGCCTATCAATACGAATTCGTCCTGCATTAGTGGCGCTACCACATCGGCCATAACGCAAGAAAAAGCCCGCCTCCACCGAGGCGGGCATCGTCGTTTTCGTACTTTGCTCTAATGGCGATTCGGGGGCAGCAGGGGTGACGGCCGAGGACGCCTTCTTTTCCTCAAGCTGACCCTTAAGTTCCTCGCTCACCGACTTTCTCTCAAGTATCCTCACGATGAGGTCATGCAGATTATTGAATATGATCTGCCTGCAGTTGGCCTGTGCACGTTTCCTTCCCCTCTTGAGAGGGGTGGACCCGCCGAAGGCGGGGAGGACGGGGTGTGTTCGACGTTCAGCAGGGTCTTGGCCACGCCGCAGGCGTGAGTGTGACCCTGCTGTCAACCCAAGCGCAGGGTCTCACGCTGCTTGAGGCAGCGAAGGACCCGGCGCAACATTATCACATGTCACTTATGCCTCCAGTTTAATCTGTTACCTATCTGCCCGGTTCATATTCGGAGGCGGGTATCGACACCCTCAAAAACACCACCACTTCCAGCCAAAAGCCGCCCGCATCTCCGTATTTGAAGGATCAGCCGATGGATGTCGGGAAAGAGCAGATTACCGCCAACTCAGACTGGTTTCGTAATCACCACTGATTCTGTTAAGTGAAAGTAAAAAAACACAAAACGAACCCATTTGTGCCGTTCGGCGGAGTGGCCGTCTCAAACTTGTTTGGGACGGCGAGCGCGGCTGATGAGCACATCTGCCGGCCACAGACGAGATTGCCGCGGCAGGCTACACGTGCCTCGCAATGACGATGTGCGCACGAAGCGCGAAGAACAGGCTTGCCTGCTTGCCCGCCCTTCGACTCCGCTCAGGGTGACGGCAGTGGCCGCTCAGGGTGACGGCAGTGGCCGCTCATGGTGACGGGTGTATCCGCTCAGGGTGACGGGGGTGACCGCTCAGAGTGACGGGAGTGACCGCTCAGGGTGACTGCCGGTAGCGCATGCAGAAGACTCAGTCACGAATGAAAAACGGAAGAGCCATCAGAACAACACCGATGACGATGACCAGAATGACGCTGTTGAAAAAGTAGGGAACAGCACACAGGGCAACACCACACGCCAAGGCCACACCTCGACGTTGTTTCCTTCCGTACACAATATATCCCACTCCGATAGCACCAAACAGAAAGCCGAAGATAAGTGTCACTGGGCTGTCCCTACCGTTTTCCTGGTAGCACCTTTTGTGTTATCACACCTTGCAAGGTAAGACCAATAACCTGGTGTGGGGAATCTAAAAGTCCAGCCGTCTGCCAAAAAAGGACAGGTTTGCCAACCCGCCGCCCTTCGACTCCGCTCAGGGTGACGGGGGTATCCGCTCAGGGTGACGGGGGTATCCGCTCAGGGTGACGGGGTATCCGCTCAGGGTGACGGGGATGTCCGCTCAGGATGACGGGAACATAGTATGTCTGCTGTGGGGTGGGTCGAGTAGAGACGCCGCAGGACGCTGCCTTACTGCGCGCGTTTACCAGCCGCTCGGCTTGTTGGCGGGTCCGATGTTGAAGCCCTGCTGTTTCAAGAACGTCTCCGCCTCAATGCGCGTCCGGAAGGTCTTGGAGATGTCTTTGGTGCCCCCTTTAGCCCACATTTTTTGAAGCGTCTTATAAGTAGCAGGGTTATCGATAATATTGACCGACCATACCATGTTGTGCTCAGCGGCCCATCTTAGATGATCGGCGATGATATTGATGACTTCGGGATAGGCGATTTTCCAGTTAATCAGGTCGGTAAGTTTGGCCCACGGCTGCTTGATAAGCTCAACCGTTTCCTCTTCGAAATTCTGCCCAAAGCTCTTAGCTGTCTCGATTTTCCAGACGCCGAAAATCTTCACATGAGCCAGACGATTGGTAACGTCCGCGTCTATATTATATTCAAAACTCCAACCGCTCATCTTTATCGTATCCTTCAAGCTCCCCTGGTTTGCACCGACGCTTTGGTCGCCTTAGCTGGTCGAACAAAGCTCAATATAGTGAAGAGGAATGTCTTCGTCAACGCCTTAAACATCCCCAAGAGCTTTTTCTATGCTCTGCGGCGACTATTCTGTGAGTAACCATAGTTCTTCGCGGGTCAGGTCATTTCTCAGAACCTTTGCCCCCTCAAGCAAGGGCCGGCTGAGTGCCGGCCCTTAGCATAGTATATATGAAAGGTCTCCGATACCTGTTATGCGTCGCTATCGTTATCGCCTGAGTCGGACAGGTCGGTGTCGTCGGTGTCGTCGGACTCCATGGGCTTTTCCGCTTCGGCCTCTTTCTCATCCGACTTGAACTTGTCCTTCAGCTTGCCGAGCTTCTTGGCGATTCCGGGGATAGCATCGATAATAGTGTCCCATTTACCCTTGCCGACCGGGAGCAGTTTGATGCCGGATTCATCCATGATAATGAACGCGGCCGGCTCGATCCTGGCTCCACCACCGCCGCCGCCGCCGAAGCCGGAGCGCTTTTGGTCGTCTCCCTGACCGCCGCCGGCGCCGAAACCGAATGATATCTTCACAATCGGTATGACGGTCTTATCGCCGACCGTGACCGGCTCGCCGATGATCGTCTCGGAGCGCGCGACTTCTTTGAGTTCGCCGACAACACCTTTGAGAATGTCGACTACATTGTTGTTAGCCATCCTGGCCTCCTCTCTTTTTTCCTATCGCCAATTTGATCAATCGTCTTAACGGTAACTGACAAATCAGTATGAGCGTGCGATAAAGCAGCCGATACAGCGGCAAAGCCACCGCCACTCGCGCCTGGCCGGCAAATGATGCGCCGGTCCAGTCGGGTGTGTAATGGACCCGCCCCACTATCGACGGCGCTGCCGCCAGGGCCGCCTGATAGTAGCCGAAAAGCTGTCCGGTCAGATCGGGTTCGTAGAAACCTGCCTCGACATCGGCCTCAAGCTCTTCGACAGCAATCGACTTCAGCAGGCCGATGCTGTAGCGCCACAGAGCGCAACTAACGTCCGGTACAGCCTTGACAATATCACCGAACGGTCGCACGCGCCTGGCTTTTTCCCTGGGCTGCGCTTCCGGTTTCGGCTCAGCCGCCTTCTCGACTTTTTTCATCGGCGTTGATTTGATACACCGACCAAACAGCAGGAACGATTGGATACGGCGTACAAAATCGTACTCCGGCCCGCTTCGTCCGAGACCCACGAACAACAACCGCCGATCACTGCCCAACTCAAAGCGTAGCCGGAGGCGGAGCAGACAGATGGCTGCCAGCAGTAACGCGAGTATGATAATTGTGCCAGTCACATACATTGTATCGGCTCAGTTGATGGGACGTAACAGTGCGCACTCTCTGTTTCAATATACGTCCGATAGCATCCAAGTGATACGAGTTTCTTGCAGGGTTCGGAATCCATGCGCGGTGGGGGCAGCGACTTAGAGATTGCCACGGCACGCTGGGCGTGCCTCGCAATGACGTTCACTGTGGTGCCCGGCGGGTCTTCAGACCCCTTACAGCCCCAGCACACGCCACATCAGGGTCGGGGGGATGGAGCCTTCGGCCAACAGGACGTCGTGGAAGGCCTTTTGATCGAAGGCGTCGCCGTCGCGGGCCTTGGCGGCGTCGCGCAGGCGCATGATCTCCCGCTTACCCATCAGGTAGGACATCTGATAAGTGGGCTGGAAAGTGTAGCGACGGATCTCTCGACGGATGTAATCCTTGCTTGACTCGCTGGTGATATGGAGCGCGTCGATGGCCCAGTCGACACATTCGTCGTATGTAAATTGCCCCGTGTGCAGCATGACATCGGCGACAATCCGCATGGCGCGAAAACGAATCCCGCCAAGTACACCCAGCCATCTGACCGCGTCCTCCTCACCGTAGAGGCCATGATGGTAGACCGCTTCCTCACAGTAAAGCGCCCAGCCTTCAATCATCATAAAGTTGTAGGCCCAGCGTCGCACCGGATCGGGGTGCCGTCCGGCCAGTTGCATCTGCAAGTGATGTCCGGGATAGGCCTCATGCACCACCGAGCCGCGAAAACCGCGCCGATGAATGTACCTGTACCGCGCCTCGAGCTGATGTCGGTCAAGATCCTCCGGCACCGGGCGGACATAGAAGTAGCCGTGCTGAACGCTGTCGAAGGGACCGGCCGGTTGGTAAGCAATACCGGTGATCATGGTGCGCAGGAATGCCGGCGTTTCGACCACACTCATCGGCGCGATATCGTCTGGCACCGTGATATAGTCGCTTTCATCGAGGAAGATGCGCACCTGCTCCGCTTCCCAGTTGTAGTAGTTCAGAATATCCTCACGCGAGAAACCGGCCGGGACAAAGACGGAGTCACTGCCGTTCTGGTGGTGATCTTCGATATATGCCTCGTGAGCCTGGTAAGCACTGTCGGCCTCAGCCAGCAGACGGCTCCCGATGGCAAGGAGTGAGTCACTGTCATATTCGAGGAAGTATTCGTTGCTCAACTTGTAGTCGAAGTTCTTCCTGCCGATCGCAAACGAGGTCGGCTCACCGGGCGTGATTTCTGAAAGAAAAGTGGAGAATTCGGTCATCGCTTCGCGGGCGGCGGTCGAGATTTTCAGAATTTTGTCGGCCTGATCCGGAAACCGGTTCATCAGTTCGGCGGCCATCGCACGATAAAAGGTCTGCCCCGATTCGAGGGTTTCCTGGGCCGCTTCAATATAAATCGGCGGTGGGTTCTTCAAGTTCTTTTTCGCTGTGGCAAAAAGCCCCGGAACCGCTTTCATTCTGGCGAGCATGGCGACACGCTTTTCATGAAGCGGCGCGTGACCGGACAGGGAGAGGAAGTACAGGCCGTTGACGGCCTCATCGACATAGAGTTGAGGCGAGTTCTTGTGCCACCGAATCCTTTCGAGGTCCAACAGAGCGATATCGACATACGACTTGACCAACTGGTAGTTGATGCGTTGGTAATCTTCGAGATTGGCTTTCTTGTATTTGTAAAGACTCTTCTCGAAGCCCTTCAGTTTCCTGATCATGCTCTTCACGGATTTGGACGAGTAGTCGGCCAGATGAAAGTCGTGGGCATGTATACCCATCTCGGTGGCGCGAACAGGATAAAACGCTTG
>JAUXBJ010000213.1 GCA_030619425.1 bacterium | reverse complement strand
TTCGGCAGATGCGGCGGACCTTCATGACCGCCCTCGTGCTCACCTGCTTCGGCCGATTGACTGTCGCCGCCGGAGGCGATCATCATCAGGAAGGGCGTGAGCTTCGCGCCGGCTAAGGCCAGAACATGGGTGTAATAGAGAATCATCGAACCGCCTCACCGAGATTATCGCTTTTGTTTGGCCCTTTATCAAGCCCCAGGCGCGCTCGGCCCAAGGCCTTCAGCGCCAGGACCGCCAGACAGATCGAAAACCCGATCAACAAATTCAGTGGGCTGAATTGCGGCACTTTCAACAGCGCATAACCCGCCAGATATAACAAAGGGAATTTCACTAGTAAGGCCACAACCAATCGAGCGGTATCTATGCCCTCGGGCCGGATCGCTGAACGGACCACGGCAGAAAGAAAGATGAGGTTGACAATTCCCCACACCCCACCCGAAAAAACGGCCAGGGCGGTATATGTACCGAAATAGTAAACGCCGAAAGGCAGGAAGATAAGCAGGACGACGCCGATCGTGCGAAGCGTACGCGCCAAAAAATCAAGTCCGAGGCTACTATTCGGCATTGTCCTCTTCTTCAATCTTAGCTGCCTTCTTGACCAGATTGTAAGTTTCGACTCCAGCCGCACCGAATCCGAGCACAATCCCTGCGATCATCAAGTACGGCTCTGTTCCAAACCTGTCGTCAGCCCAACGGCCTCCGAAAAAACCTAATAACGGCGACACCAGCAGAATGGCCGGCACTGTCGCCAATAAACCGGTTTGCCTGAGAAACCTGCTCGGCTTCTTGTCGCGCCGTGAATCCAGGAGGGCCATGTCAACATACCCTCAATTTTTGACTGGCAAATATACCGACCGGGCAAACAATGTCAAACGATTTCTGACCATTTTGTGAAATTAATCACTTTCGAGTATAATTGGAACCAAATCTCCACTGGCAGATTATATCATGGTTGATGATAGACAAAGTTTTATGTAGGATGGGAGTTCACATTGAGAGACCTTTTCTGATATTATTGGGCAGTGTTCTGTACATAGGGCTTCGCCACAGGGAGGGGCAGCCATGCCAGACACACTGCTATCAAATTCGGGGGACTGGTCTTGAAGGTACTGGTTGTTGACGATGAAGAAATGATCTTGTGCATTGCGACCAAGATTCTTGAGCGACAGGGTTACGAAGTGGTCACGGCCTGGTCTGGTGAAGAGGGGATCAGGCAGTGCTTCGAGCAGTCCGATCAGATCAATTTGATGCTTCTGGATTTGACTATGCCGGGGCTTTCCGGTGTTGAGACACTACGCCGGGTACGCCAAACCCGCCCCGATCTACCGTGCATAATCTCCAGCGGGCACAATGCCGACTGGGATAACATCCCCGAGGATTTGAAGGCCAACGTACATTTTCTGCAGAAACCGTACCGGGCCGACAAGCTCGCGGAACTGGTGAACAGTATTCTGGCGACAGCAACAACTTAGACAGGGGCAGATGTGGACATCTGCCGTCCACACGGTCAAGCCGTGTTCTTCGCCCTGCGGGCGGGTAGATTGCACGCCCTGTGCGGGGTGGCCATCTCAAACATGTTTGGGACGGAGAGGAAAAGAAGCCATCCAATCGGAATCCAGTCTTGTAGGTCAGGTTCCCTGGAACCTGACGCCTATCATCAGGAGCACCCTTCGACTCCGCTCAGGGCAGGCTCGCTCCTGACCTACTACATCGTACGAAGGGGCAGACGAGAGTTGCCGCCCGCCACTCGCCTGGTGGGGTATCGGCGTGATTGACCTTTCTCAGGTATCATCATCCAAGACTATTAGATTGCAGACCGATGACAACAATGAGAACCGGGCTACCTGACCCTCAGACCGGCGATTTTGACGGCGCCCCGGTGGTAGCCGTCGGGGAACAACAGTTCAAGTTCCTCCAACTGGATTCCCGTCGCATCGCAGGTTTCATAAACCATTGGGACGGCGCTGTCCTTCTCCCAGCTTTCTCGCAAGTATCGTATGACCTGCCAGTGCTTCTCCGTCAATTTCCCGCCGGGTATTTTCATATCGTAGGCCCTGAATGTGGCATATTGCTCATCCCACTCATCAGGATGCACAAGAAACCCGCGCACGTCCGTCTCGTAGGTCTTGTCAGCGGATATCAAGTTAAGGTCCATTGCTGCCGGCGGATAATACGCCTGTCCCAGATAACCCTCTTTGTAAGTGATGCCGGCCAACTTGCAGGCGCCTCTGAGATACCCGGTCGGGAAGAGTCTCCTCAGGTCTTTGAGGCGCAGAATACCCCCCATGCGACAGGCATCATAGACCGATGGACACTTACCCGTATCTTCAAAGGTCTTACGAATATAGCGGATGACGTCCCAGTGCTCCTTTGTCAGGCCACCGGGAATCTTGAGCTGCGCGGATAGGCCTTCTGCGAAATCTTCATCCCAGGAATCGAAGATCAACAGGTGCCCCTTATTATCCATCTCGTAGCTCTTACTCTTGTAAGTGAAAGTACCCATGTTCACTCCTTGGTTGTCATAACCGATTTATTACAGCCTGACTTTCATTAGCTCGGGTCCAACACGATGAGAGTTGGATCACCTGACCTTCAGACCGGCGATTTTGACTGCACCCCGATGGTAACCATCAGGGAAAAGTCGCTCCAGATCCTCCAATTTGAGACTATTGACCTCACAGGTTTCATATATCGTGGGAACCTCCCCGGTTACTCGGTACCTGTCTCGTAGAAAGCGTATTATCCGCCAGTGCTTGTCTGTAAGCAGATTCGGCATCCCCATGTCATATGCCTGACGGAGGGCAAAGTTCTCGTCCCAGTCGTCCGGGTTGGTCAAAAAACCCAGATCGTCAATCTCGTATGAGCTGTTTCGGTACCGGGACAGGTGATGCTGGAAGTTGTGTTCCTGCCAGACATATTTCAGATAGGCTTCCCTGTGGGTAACTCCCGCCAACTTGCACGCCCCCCGCAGATAGCCTGCCGGGAAAAGCCGTTTGATATCACCGAGTCCGAGGTCATTCTCTCTGCAGGCCACGTATACCAGAGGGCATGTATTCATGGACTCAAAGGAGTTGCGCAAGAAGGAGATCACTTTCCAGTGCTGATTCGTCAGTCCATCTGTGATGCCGATGCCGGGAGCCATCCCCTCGGCGAAGTTCTTATCCCAATCGTTCGGATCCATAAGGAAGCCCTTGGAGTCCACCTTGTATTTCCTGCCGCCATGTCGAAAATATTTCATGGCGCCCGAGGTCGCCTCGTTGTCTTGTTTAGCCATTAAGCTTCAACCTATCTTTCACTCATGGTTCTGTTCAAGGGGTCCGAGTGTTCACCCGGGCCTTTAACCTCATTCAACATATTCTCGGCAGTTGCTCGCCGCTAAGCATGTCCACCATTCGTTCGACGCCAATGATACTTCTCATCGTAACAACACCGGCCTCTCGGTCGGTTACTTCGCCCACAATCGTGGAGCCGAGGCCGGGGAAACAGGTTCCCAAAATCGCTGCTGTCCTGTTCGCGTCGGATGCCGGGACGATGACAATGAAACGCCCTTCGTTAGCAACATACATTGGATCGAGACCAAGCAGTTCACAAGCCCCGCGCACATCCTCACATACCGGCACTTTGCTTTCGTCGATACCGATGTGCAGGCCGGATGACTCAGCGATCTCCACCAGCGCCGTAGCCATACCTCCCCGGGTCAGGTCACGCAGGCAGTGAATTTCGATCCCCGCCTCGATAAGCTGCATAACCGCCGATGACAGCGGGGCACAGTCGCTCTCTATCGTCGTTTCGAACGATAACCCCTCACGCTGGGCCATGACGGCAATGCTGTGTCGGCCGACGTCGCCACTGATAATTACCACGTCTCCCGCTCTGAGGGAACCCGGACCGATCCGCAGGTTATGGTTCACGGCGCCAACTCCCGCCGTGGTAATAAACACACCATGACCCCGGCCGTGATCGACCACTTTGGTGTCGCCGGTTACAATCCGCACCCCGGACTGGAGCGCCGCCTGACGCATCGAGAGAGCTATCCGCCACAATGATTCGGTGGGGAAGCCCTCCTCAAGGATAAATGACGCGCACAGATACAGAGGCTTTGCCCCGCACATGGCAAGATCGTTCACTGTGCCATAGACAGCCAATGTCCCGATGTCTCCACCGGGGAAAAAGAGGGGATCGACGACATAAGAATCGGTGGTGAAAGCAAGCTGGGTTCCTGCTATGTTGAGAAGCGCTCCGTCATGGTGTGATTCCGAGTCCGGACTCTCGAACAGAGGAGCAAACATGTCGTGTACAAGCTGGTGCATCAACCTGCCACCCCCGCCGTGAGCCATAGAGATGTGCGGATGCTCCGTCAGAGGGAACCGACAAACCGGGCTTCCATCGCCGGGTGGTTTCATTGGCTTCTACTCGCTTTCATACGCTCAGAATTCTCACTTTGACGACTGTAGCGGTAGTACGCCGCGCAAGCGCCCTCGGATGATATCATGGGAGCACCCAGAGGACGCTCGGGCGTGCAACTTCCAGCGAAGGCAGGGCAGTCGCACGGCTTCTTGATCCCCTGAAGGACCAGACTGCTTATGCACACTGAACTGTCTTCAGCCGGACGATCCGTCAATTCGAATCGTTTCTCGGCATCAAACTCAACGAACTTATCACGAAGGGACAAACCGCCTTTTGGTATAATACCAAAACCGCGCCAGGTGCGATCAACGACACGGAAGACACGGTCTATCATGTCCCGGGCCACTTTGTTGCCGTCAGGTTTGACGGCTCTTGCATACTGGTTTTCGAGTCTGGCATGACCCTGCTCCAACTGCGCCACCGCCATG